>JAGAFL010000021.1:0-20251 GCA_017612595.1 Erysipelotrichaceae bacterium
CGGTAAAGCCGGATCCGTTTCCGGCTCCCTTTTCGATGAAGACTTCGTTTCCGTCATGAACATAGGCCGCCACGTTATCCGGGGTCAGGCCGACACGGAATTCATTATTCTTGATTTCTCTGACACATCCTACTCTCATGAGATCCTCCTTTTTTTCAGACATGTACGGGTGGTGACGCAGAGCGGCCGGTGAAGATGAAAACGGCTCTTCCGCATCATTTTATGATTGCTTTGTTTTTTCTGATTTCATTATAAGAAAATGAACGAAATAGTGTCAATAAATGGCCTGACAGTTGATAAACGATCAGAAAACGCTTAAAATCAGGGTAGAATATGATCGTTTTCGATCATCACAGGCGAAGGAGACATCATGAATACGGAAAGAACGACCGGCATCATCACCCTGCTGGAAAAATACGGCTACGTCAGCGTCCGCGACCTGGCCAACCTGCTGCACGTCAGTGCCCCTACGGTCAGAAGATCGCTGTCCGAACTGGAAAGGGAAGGCATCGTCGTCCGCAATCACGGCGGCGTTACCCTGGCCGGCAACGGCCTGCCCAAGCCCTTCTCCTACCGCTTCTCCGACATGAAGGAAGAGAAGCGCCGGATCGCCCAGGCAGCCTGTTCGCTGCTGACCGACAACAGCATCATCTACCTGGACACCTCCACCACGGTCATGTGCATGATCGACTACTTAAAGAGCCGCCGGAACATCACCGTAGTCACCAATTCAGTGCCGGCCATTCAGCTGCTGCACGGCTACGGCATTCCCGTCAAGTGCACCGGCGGGGACCTGAACGACGAATCGATGGGCTTTGTCGGCTACGCTGCCGAATCCTACCTGGCCTCCATCCGTACCGATTTCGCCTTCATATCCACCCCGGCCATCGGTCTGGACGGCCGCATCTCCGACTACTCGGAACAGGAAACTCACCTCAGGAAGGTCGCCATGGCCAACAGCGCCCGCTGCGTCTATCTGTTCGAAAAGCAGAAGCTCAACCAAAGCGCCATCTTCACTCTGTGCAACAGCAGCGACGTTGATTATCTGATCTCCAACGCCGATCTCGGCAGCGTCTTTCCCGACATGGAGATCAGCAGGTACCGCAGCGACCCCGACGTCTTCATCGCCCGGGCAAGATAACCGGCAGTTTTCATTTTTTGGTGTTGTTATTGAAAAACGTTTGTGATAATATGTTTAAGCAGGCATGCGCCAGTAGCTCAGTTGGATAGAGCATCCGCCTTCTAAGCGGACGGTCAGGGGTTCGAGTCCCTTCTGGCGCGCCACTTTTTTTATGCCTGGGTTCGCTTCTTTGACAAAAGCGGGCGCTATGGTATGATAGGCTTACATCAAAGGCAGCCTGACGCTGCCCTGCCCGGAAAGGAGCGAGCATGAAAAAGATACGGATTACCCCCTTCTCCCTGCCCTGGTTTGGCTGGCTGATCCTGTCGGCCCTGGCGCTGATCCTGATGCGCATCTTCGTCCTTCCTCTGGACCTGCAGATCAGGCTGAATGTCCTGCTTTGGATCGGCATCTTCAGCTTCGTCTACCTGCGCATCTACAAGCTGGGCCTGCGCTATCTGAAGGGCTATGACTACAACTACTTCAACGAACTTCCCTGCTATCTCTGCAACCTTTCCACCTTTACCTGCATTTACGCAGCGCTTACCGGCAGCCATATCTTCGCCGTCTACAGCTATTCCGTCGGCTTCGCCGGCGCTCTGCTGGCCTTCCTGGCTCCCGACCCGTCCTTCCGCGACATCGAACTGTTTTCCTGGAAGTCCTTCGGCTTCTTTGGTTATCACAGCCTGCTGATCGTCAACTGCCTGGGCTTTGCGGTGCTGGACATCTGCCGCCCGCAGCTGGCCGATGTCTTCGGTGTCGTCGGCATTACCCTGGCGCTGATGCTGCTGGCCCATGGGGTCAACTTTACGGTAAGAAAGCTGAAACTGTGTGAAGAAGCCAACTACGTCTTCACCTATGACCCCGGCGACAACGGCATTCTGGTCTTCTTCCATAAGCGGATCCCGGTGCCGGCAGTCTACCTGCTGCCGCTGGCCGGACCGTTTGCGCTCATTTACCTGATCATGTACGCCGTCTATCAGCTGTTTGCCCTGGTGTTCTGAACGGCACCGGCGTCAGTTTTTTCACTAAAGCCTGACAAAAGCGGAGCATCGCTGATGCTCCGCTTTCATTTTGTAAGTTGCAGTTTATTCTTCCGCTTCGGCGGCTCCGGGATTCCAGAGCTGATAGAAGGGAACGATCTTGATCTCATCGGCATAGGCCTTGGCGAAACGGCGCTGTTCCACGACGTTTTCCCCGTGCCTCTCCACTAACAGCGACTTGTTGGTCATGTAGCTGACGTAGACAGCCTTCTTCAGCAGGAAGATGCGGCTGACCCCGCGGTAGATAAGTCTGGCCTTGGTTTCCTTGTCCTCAGTCTGCGCCAGGGCGGCGATAAGCTCTTCAAACAGCTTTCCGGATTCCTCTACGGCAGCGTCCTTCATGTCTTCCATGTTGGCGATGTACTGGCTGTCGAGTTTTCTCTGTACGGCTCCGACGGTCTTTCTGTCCTCGTACAGCGTGCGGAAGCAGCTCAGAAGGCTGCTGGCGTTTTCTTCGTTGAGATAGGCGGCCAGCAGTTCCAGCCGCTGCTTTTCGAAGACGTTGCCGACTTCGCTGAGGCAGTAGTACATGCCCTTCGCTTCGATGTAGCTGTCCAGGTTGATCAGAATGGCGCGCTGATTGTCATCCTTCTTCCAGTACAGGATGTAGGGTGCCTTCATGACGCCGGCAGGAACCTTGGTGATGTCCCGGTAGCCGATCTTCTTATTTGCCAGAGCTTCCAGATTGCTCTTGATTTCAAAGTTGGTATAAAGACGGACGGTGCCGTCAACGGCAGCGATCTGTTCGAACATTTCGCTGAAGCGGTCCTGGTGTGAAGCCAAATAGTCGGTAAGCAGCCCATTGTAGTATGAAGAATAATCATATTCTCCAAAATCATACAAAACATCAAAAATACCCATTATTCTAAATTCTCCCTTGGAAAATCCAAATTTCATTATAATGCAACAAAACAGACGTGTCTACCTCATCGCGTCGCTTATTAAACAGAAAGGACCGTGACTGGTCAGGCGCCTTCAGACATAAAAAACCGGCGCCGATGAAAGCCGATTTTTCCCTGTCAGCCAAAAGAAAAACTGCTCTTTGGAGCAGTTATCTAATATTCGAGATTCTGAGTCTGTTCGATCTCCGTGATCCGGTCAATGCGCTTCTGATGGCGGCCGCCTTCAAACTCGGCGTTCAGCCATTCGTCGACGATCATCTTGGCCATCTCGATGCCGATGATCCGGGCGCCGAAGGCGATGATGTTGGCATTGTTGTGACGCTTGGTCAGCTGAGCCGAACACGGTTCCGAACATACCGCCGCCCTTACGCCGTGCACCTTGTTGGCAGCCAGGGAAATGCCGATGCCGGTTCCGCAGATCAGAACGCCGCTGTCCACTTCACCGGATGCCACGGCCTTGCCAACCGCAAATCCGGGAATCGCATAGTCAATGCTCTCGGTGCTGTCGGTACCGTAGTTGATGACCTCATGACCCTTCGCTTCCAGATATTTGATTAATTCGTACTTCATTTCCACGCCGGCGTGGTCGTTGCCAATTCCAATTCTCATTATTCTTTTCTCCCTTACATTATTATTTTACCATATCCGCAGCCCGTTTTTACACCGGCATGCAATGCCGTTCTTTTTCCGATTTCACTTAATCCTCATTCCGCAAAGTCTGTTATAATTAGTAGGCGAGGCGAAAAGATGGAACTCAGAGAACTGCTCGAAAATCACGGCATGACCCTTCAGGAAAGCCAGCTGGCACAGCTGGAGCTTTATGCCGATCTGCTGATCCAGTGGAACGACAGATTCAACCTGACCGCCATCACCGACCGCCAGGACATCTACCTCAAGCACTTCGCCGACTGCCTGCTGCTGACCGGCTATCCCCTGGGGGAAAGCCTGGCTGACGTGGGTACCGGCGCCGGTTTCCCGGCCATCGTGCTCAAGATCGCCAGACCGCAGCTGCGCATCACGATGCTGGAGCCCAACCACAAGAAGATATCCTTCCTCAGCGAGGTGATCGACAGGCTCAACCTGGAAAACATCGAAGCCGTCGCCCAGCGCAGCGAAGACTACGCCCGGGAGCACTATGAACAGTTCGATACCGTCACCTCACGGGCCGTTGCTCCCCTGAACATCCTGAGCGAACTGTGCCTGCCACTGGTCAGAACCGGCGGTCATTTCCTGGCCATGAAGGGGCCCAGGGGCATCGAGGAACTGCAGGAAAGCGCCTCTGCCTTAAGAAAACTGTCGGCTGAACATCTGGCCACCGGCAGCTATGACCTGGACGGTCAGCAGCGGCTGATCATCGACATCGTCAAGACGGCGCCGACCAACCGCCGCTACCCGCGCAACTACAGCCAGATAAAGAAGAAGCCACTGTAAAGGAATGATATGAATGTCACAGCTAAAGCAGATAAGCATTGATAAGATCAAGACCAACCCCAACCAGCCCCGAATCGGCTTTGAAGAGGAAAGCCTGCGGCAGCTGGCTGATTCGATCAGGGAAAACGGGCTTCTGCAGCCCATCAGCGTCCGGGAAACCTATACCGGCTATGAGGTCATCGCCGGGGAAAGAAGGCTGAGAGCCTGCCGGATGCTGGGATACCAGCAGATCCCCGCCATCGTCATTGACGCCGGTGAAGTTCAGAGCGCCCAGCTGGCGCTGATCGAAAACATCCAGCGTCAGGACCTTAACGCCATTGAAGAAGCCAGCGGCTATCTGCAGATCCTCAAGCTCACCGGCATGTCCCAGCAGCAGCTGGCTGACCGGCTGGGCAAGAGTCAGTCATCGGTTGCCAACAAGCTGCGCCTGCTGGGTCTCAGCGAGGAAGTCAGGCAGGCCATCGTCGACGGCCGCATCAGCGAACGTCACGGCCGGGCCCTGCTGTCCGTTGAACCCGATCAGCAGAAGAAGGCGCTGGAAGTCATCGAGAAAAAGAACCTGACCGTCGCTCAGACCGAAGAATACCTGAACCGCAAGCCGGCCAGAAAGCCGGGAAAGCTCAGATGCTTCGGCGTTTCCGAGCGGATCATCATCAATTCGCTGAGGGACAGCTATAACAAGTGCCGTCAGCTTTCTGACCGGGTTTCCCTGGAAGAAAGCGAGGACGAGGAAGCCTACGTGATGACAATAAGGGTAAGAAAAACCGCCTAGTTTATGTTAGAATAATTTGTGAGGTGCATGTCATATGGGAAAGATTATTGCCTTAGCCAACCAGAAGGGCGGCGTCGGAAAAACAACAACAAGCATTAACCTGGCCGCCGGTCTGGCGTATCTGGGCAAGAAGGTCCTGCTGGTCGACCTGGACCCCCAGGCCAATGCCACGCAGGGCATCGGCGTGCGTGAAGAGATCAGAAAGAGCACCTACGATCTGCTTCTGCGGGATGCCGAGCCGGGCGAATGCATCATTACCAAGCGCATACCGCCGCTGGACATCATTCCGGCAACCATCGATCTGGCCGGCAGCGACCTGGAGATGGCCAACTATGACCAGAACCGCGACAAGCTGCTGAAGGCCAAACTGACGCCGCTGAAGGAAAAATACGATTACATTCTCATCGACTGTCCGCCGACTCTGGGCCTGTTCAACACCAACGCCCTGACGGCAGCCGATTCCGTCATCATACCCGTACAGTGTGAATACTATGCCCTGGAAGGTCTGACCCAGCTGCTGGCTTCCATCAGAATGGTTCAGAAGGTCTCCAACCCCAAGCTCTACATCGAAGGCGTCCTGCTGACGATGTACGACGCCAGGACCAAGCTGTCCGTCGAGGTACAGCAGGAAGTGCGGAAGTATTTCAAGGAAAGAGTCTACCGCTCCTACATTCCCCGCAACATCCGCCTGTCCGAAGCGCCTTCCTACGGCAAGAGCATCTTTGAGCACGACATCAAGTCCGAAGGCGCCAGAGCCTATGCCGCTTTGGCCAAGGAAGTCATTACCAAGAACAGTTAGGAGGTAAAGATGGCAGCTAAGAAAGAACATTTGGGAACCGGTCTGTCCGCCATCTTCGGTGAAAACATCGAAGACGTCATCAGCGAGATCGAAAGCTCCGCCCGTGACGACGGCAGCGGCCGCAAGGTCTCCCTTAAACTGAGCGAGATCCGCACCAACCCCTATCAGCCCCGTCATGTCTTTGATGACGAGAAGATCGGTGAACTGGCCGAGTCCATCCGCCAGCAGGGTGTCTTCACCCCCGTACTGGTCCGCAAGGCCATCGGCGGCTATGAGCTGATCTCCGGTGAAAGAAGGCTGAGAGCCAGCGAGATCGCCGGAAAGGAAACCATTCCGGCCATCATCATGGAGGCTACTGACGATCAGATGATGGAGATCTCTCTGCTGGAAAACATCCAGAGAGAAAACCTCAATGCCATTGAGGAAGCCAACGCCTACCAGACGCTGATGAAGAAGATGAACTGCACGCAGGAGCAGCTCGCCTCCCGCATCGGCAAGAGCCGTGAGCACATTGCCAACACCGTCCGGCTGCTGAAGCTGCCGAAGGACGTTCAGAAGCTGGTTGAGGAAGGCAGGCTCTCGATGGGCCATGTCCGTCCGCTGATCACCCTGGACGCCGCGACCTGTTCGCAGCTGGCTCAGAAGGCAGTCAGAGACGGCCTGTCTGTCCGGGCTGTTGAAGCCCTGTCGCATCTGCCATCCGGCAAGAGCGCGCCGGCACCGGCGAAGAAGGATCCCTTCATCCGTGATCTGGAAAAGCGTCTGAAGGAAAAGTACGGAACGTCAGTCAAGATCACCGACAAGTCCGTCAACCTTTCCTACAGTGACACCGACGATCTCAACAGACTGCTGGAGATCCTGGGCGTAATTGAATAAGCACAAGAAAATCCACCTGAGTGGATTTTTCTTATGCGTTTATCAGCCGGTCTTCTACAGATTCATCAGCGCTGACAGCGCGCTGAGGCACATCAGCGCCACCAGCACGGCCAGCAGAATTCTTACCATCAGCTTCTTCATCTTAATTGCCGGCCACGCTGATGTCGAACAGTTCGACGGCTTCAGGAACGATGCAGTTGTCCAGCTGCATGCTTTCCCTGCTGAGATAGCAGTTGTTCAAAGCCGTGTTCATGTTGCCGGTAATGCTGCCGGAAGTGACCGGGGTGACCTTTTCCCCATCGTACAGATAGGCAAGGCGGAATTCGCCGCCGAAGTCACCGGTGATCGGATTGACCATCAGGCCGGAGAACTGCACGACCTTCAGATATGGCTGGCTTTCCATTTCTTCAAGAGACCTGCTTCCCGGTGAAACTACGAAGTTAAACGCCGGGGCAATATCGTCAATGCCCAGATAGCGGGCCGTGGCGTTGTCGCCGTGGTAACTTACGCAGACGCCGTCCCTGACCAGGTCATAATCCCTGGCCCGGCAGCCATCCAGGGCATAGGGCTGGTTGGCTGATGAATACGGCAGCTGCTTTCTGATCTGCATGCTGATCTTATCGCCTTCACCGCTCTGGAAGCTGTCGCCGATTTTGACCTGACTCGTGCGCCGGTAAATGTTAGCCGTGTTGGTCTTGGCCAGGAAGTAGGCAAAGAATTCCTTCATGTCCTCGCCGGTCATGATCACGTGAGCGTTGAGCATGGTTTTACAGGGCTGAGCCTGGGAACGGTCGGCAGCCAGCGTAAAGACGTTTTCGATGCGCCCGACGATGTTCTCCACCGTCTGATCAGCGCCGCAGGTGAGCATGTAGTAGATCTCCACTTCCCGGCCGTCTGCCAGGGAAGTGATGACGATCTCCAGCTCTTCCGCCAGCTGATTGAAGCTGATGTCGCAGCCCCGGGAGTTTACCATGTGGTAATAATCCTGGTTGACGAAGACTTCATAGGAGTTTATCTTTTCGTTGCCGCGGCCGTTGATCGACTGCACGGCGGCGATGACCTTGCCGAAGGACTCCAGCAGATCAGCTTCAGCCATGTCTTCGTGATGAGCCTCATCGCTGACGAGCTCAAAATGGGGATTGAGAGCGATCGAAGCGCTGAACTTCATTTTATCAACGACCTCTCTGATCTCTCCGTCGCTCTGGGAAAGGAAGATCTCCTGCTCAGCGCTGCCTCTCTTGCCGTCCACATCCATGTAGACGGTAAGCTTATAGCTGTCGGTATCGCTGATGCGGTGCTGATCCAGCTTCTGGCCGATGAAGAAGGCCTGATGGGAAATCGTGCGGTTTTCCACCAGCTGCCAGTCACTGACCTGCGCCTGTCTTAAGATGCTTATGATTCTGTCCATCAGCCCAGCCTCACTTTCGTCTTGATGTACGGACCGCCGTCGGAAACGACGACCCATTCCTTATAGCCCTTGCCGCAGTAACCGTTGCCGTTAGTGCAGACATCGCCGCTGACCATTGATATGTTGGCCAGCAGGTCAGGCACGTAGCCGGTCAGGATGACCGGTGAATAGATCTTGCCGGTCAGCTTGCCGTCCCTGATCTCCCGGGCCCGGGAGAGAACGCACTGGATGCCCCAGTTCTTGGGGTCTTCCATGCCGGACTGAGCACCGTCGATGATGAAGCCGTAATCGGTACTGGCGATCATTTCCTCAAGAGTGCTGTCACCCTTGCCGAAATAAGTGTTGGTCATGCGGGTGTAGGCCTTGCGCCTGTAGGTTTCCCGGCGGCCGTTGGCACTGGGTTTGACGCCCAGCCGCAGAGCCGAGAGCAGATCGCTCATGCCGGCGACCAGATAGCCGTTCTTCAGGATCTGGGTTTCCCCGGCCAGCGTTCCCTCATCGTCGAAGAAGAAGGAAGCCGTGTCGCGGATATTGGTGGCGCCGTCGTACATGTCGGTGACATCGCTGGCGATCTTTTCCTGCATGTGGTACTTGGCAACGGCTCTGTCCTTGACGAACATGTCCATTTCCAGGCCGTGTCCGAATGCCTCGTGGGCAATGATGCCGGAGGATTCCGGCGGGCAGATGACCGTATACTCGCCCGGCTTGACGTTCTCGGCGCCGAACAGGCACATGACGTCCTGATAGCACTCGTCCATCCTGGCAGCCACTTCATCAATGATTTCCGTGCCTTTCCAGCCGGAATCGCTGACCCTTGAGACTTCACTCTGGCCGTCCTTAGCTGCCAGCATGACCAGCGAGCAGGTAACAAAGCCGTAGCTCTGCATCAGGTCCCGGCGGGAAGACATGAACATCTTGCTGATGACGACGTGAGTGAAGTTGACGGCGCATTCCACCACGTGTTCCCTGGACGCTCCCTGATCGGAGAGATCCTTGAGCTTCTTCATCAGCTCAGCGGGATCGATGGCCGGGATGCTGTCGGCGATCTCGCCGGCAAACTGCTTTTCAATGTTTTCCTCGTGAACCAGCGGGGTCTCGTACTTGCTTACGGAAAGGCTGCCGAGCAGACCGTTCTGGCTGTTAAGCTGACGGCGGATCCTCTCAGCCAGCTGATCGATGTCATCAAGCTGGTTGAAGGAATACTCCTGATAGCCTCCGTCGCCGTAGAGACGCACGACAAAGCCCCGCTCACCAAAACCATATGGCCGGATGGACTGGGAGCGCTGGGAAGCGGAATAGGCTGTTCCCGAAACGTCCGTCGCCAGAACGGAGACGTATTCATAGTCTCTTTCGAGCAGACTGATAAGCTGCTTCAGCTGTGAACGGCAGCTTGCCAGGTAGGCAGACTGTTCAAGTTTCATAATCAAATCTCCTAATATGTCAGTATTTCGAAGCCGTCTTCCGTGACCAGGAAGGTGTGTTCCCACTGGGCAGACGGCAGTCTGTCTTTCGTGTAGACGGTCCAGCCGTCCAGGGCGCTGATCCTGATGCCGGACTTGCGCATGTTGATCATCGGCTCGATGGTGAAGACCATGCCCGGCACCATCAGCATGCCGGTGTTCTTCTTGCCGTAGTGGCCGACCCAGGGTTCCTCATGGAACTGCAGGCCGACGCCGTGGCCGCCGAATTCCCTGACGACCTTGTAGCCGTTGCGGTTGGCGTGCTGCTCAATGGCGTAGCCGATGTCGCCGATGAAGCCGTAAGGCTTGATCTGCTGGGCGCCGATGTCCAGGCACTGCTTGGTCACCTCAACCAGCCGCTTCTTTTCCCGGGTCGTTTCACCGATGATGAACATCCGGCTGGCGTCGGAGAAGTAGCCGTCCAGAATGGTGGAAACGTCAACATTGACGATCATGCCTTCCCGTAAGACTTCCCTGGTTGAAGGAATGCCGTGGCAGACCACGTCATCGATGGAAACGCAGACGTGCTTGGGATAGCCTTCATAGTTAAGGTCGGCGCAGATGGCGCCATGTCCTTCCGTGTATTCCGCGACCCAGTCATCGATGTCCTGAGTGGTGACTCCCTCTCTGATCCTGGAAGCCACATAGTCAAGAACGCCGGTATTGATGACGCCGCTCCGGCGGATCCCCTCGATCTGCTCTTCCGTCTTAATTGACGAAAGCTTGGGCACAACGTGGCCAAGCTGCTTGTAATATTCGATTTTTTCCAGAATTTCCGGTTTCATCTTAATTCCCCGTATAGCTTCCGACGACTCCGAAGATCTCGACGCCGTATTTGATGTTCTTGCTCTGAAGCTGTCCGTTGCCCTGAATGTGGATCGGATTCCGCAGATAGACGCCCTTATGGATGATGATGTCCTCGGTCGTCGGCATGATCGGTTCCGTAACGTCATAGGTAGGAATCGTACCGGTGATCTTCTGACCGTTGACATAGGCGCTGTAGCCTTCCAGGATGTCCGCCGGTGAAGCGGTAGCGTTGGAAGTGTCAATGTCAATGTAGGTACCCTGTACCAGCCGGCCATGCACGTAGGCTGTCTTGCCTTCGCGGATGTCGGCGGCAGTAGCCGTGGCTTCATTGGTCATGATATAGCCGTTGGCCAGATAGCCGGCTCTCAGTTCTTCAGCCATCCTGTCTCTGAACAGGAAGAAGCTGCCGACGGCGCCGATTATCATGAACAGCAGGGTGATCAGGAAGGCATTGCGGAAGTAGTGCGGCGTTACGTATTCGTAATCGTCATCTTCCTCATCTTCCTCATCCTCATCATCGAGGTCGTATTCCTCAGTCGGTTCGCTGATGACGGTCGTCTCCTGTCTTTCCGGCTCGTCTTCTTCGAGGGCAAAGGACGCCTTGTATTCACGGGTCTGATCGTCAGCCTTGATGCCGGACGCGGCTTCGTTCTGCGCCGTCAGCGCGGCGATGGCGGAAATCTGGCCTTCCTGTTTCGGCTCCTCAGCCGGAACTTCCGGCTTTTCCTCTTCGACTTCGTACTTTTCCAGCTGGCTGTCAACGGAAGTGTCCTTGAAAATGCTCCACTTCATGTTACTCACCTCCGCCTTCTGCCGGCTCCGGTTCAATCTTGAAGGTTCCCCTGACATTAAACAGGGTCACGCCGGCGCGGATGTTCTCGGGAAGCAGGTTCTTGCTGCCGCGGATGATGATGTCCTCAGCCAGATACTGGCCGCCCTGAATGCTGATGCCGGTCGTTGTCGGCATGATGTCTTCGCCATAGCTGATCGGCAGGCTGCCGACCACCAGTTCGCCGTTGATGTATGCCGTCTTGCCCTTGACGATGACCGATGCGATCGCGGTCGCGTCCGAGGTGTCGAAGACGATTATATTCCCCTGTACCAGTTCGCCGTTCACAAAGGCGCTCTTGCCGTTGACAATGTCGTCAGCCGTCGCCGTGGCGTCACTGGTAAGTACATATCCCTCTTTCAGCATCTCATCCAGCACCTTGTTGCTGGTGTAGGTGTGAGTCAGCACATAGCCGATCGCACCGCCCAGAATCAGGCCGCTGAGAGCCAGGATGAGCATGCCGACGGTAATCTTTTTTCCTGAAGACATAGAATCCCTCCTATACCATTGATAATTATAATACATTTGCCATATTGAAACAAACCGGGCTATTTCCCGGGAAATAAGCCACGCAAAAGGGCGGCATTGCCGCCCTGTGTGCCTGTTTCCGCTTTTTTCTTACAGACTGCTGTAGAGCTGATCGTACAGCAGTGCGCTCTTCTGCCAGGAAACGTCTTCCTTCATGGCGTTCTTCATCATCTGCTTCCAGTCATCCTTGCGGTAGTAGAAGACTTCGATGGCATACTTGATCATGTAGATGAAGTCGTCGCCGCTGAAGTTCTTGAAGGTGAAGCCGGTGCCCTGCTTGGTGTACTCATTGTAGGGAACGACCGTATCCCTTAAGCCGCCGACTTCACGCACCAGCGGCAGAGTGCCGTAACGCATGGAGATCAGCTGGGAGATGCCGCAGGGTTCAAACAGCGAGGGCATCAGGAAGAGGTCCACGCCGGCATAGATGCTGTGGGAAAGAGCCTCGTCATAGCCGCAGTAGAATACCGCCCGGTGCGGATAATCGTACTCGATGCGCTTGAGCTGGTTTTCGATGTAGTTGTCGCCGGTGCCCAGGATGATCAGCTGAACGTCCTGTCCCATGATCGTGCTCATCTTCTCGATCAGCAGGGAAGCGCCCTTCTGCCAGGTCAGCCGGGAGACCATGCCCATTAACAGGACATTTTCATCTTCTCTTAAGCCCAGTCTTCTCTGCAGGTCCTTCTTGTTCTTCTTCTTACCGGCAATCGCCTTGAGCGAGTAATTGGCATAGAGGCACTTGTCGGTCTCCGGATTCCAGCTGTCGGTGTCGATGCCGTTGACGATGCCCCAGAGGTCATCGCGGCGGTAGGACAGCGCCTCGTTCATGCGTTCGCCGAATTCCGGAGAGAGGATCTCGCCGGCATAGCTGTTGGATACGGTGGTGATCTTGTCAGCGTAGATGATGGCACCCTTCATGAAGCTCATGCCGTTATCAAACTTCAGATCGCCGTTGTCAAAGTACTTGGAATGCAGGTTGAAGCAGTTCATCAGCTCTCTCGGGAAGTTGCCCTGGAAAGCCAGGTTGTGGATCGTGAAGACATGCTTGATCCGGTTGTGATACTCATCCGTATATTCCTTCTTGGCCAGAATCGGGATCATGCCGGTATGCCAGTCATGCGTGTGAATGATGTCCACCTTGAAGGGCAGATACTGCAGACATTCCAATACTGCCTTGCAGTAGAAGGCAAAGCGCTCGCCGTCATCGGCAAAGCCGTACATGCCGTCGCGATAGAAGTAATCGTCCTGACGGATGAAATAGTATTCAACGCCGTTGCTGACATCCTTATAGAGAGATGCCTGCTTGTTGATGATGCCGGACTGAACGTTGAAGTCACAGATCTTTTCCATTTCGTACTTTTCCATGATCTTCTTGTACATCGGCAGTACCACCGCCATGCGGTATTTCTTATGATCAATGCACTGAGGCAGCGAACCGATGACATCGGCCAGACCGCCGGACTTGATGTAAGGCAGGCCTTCAGCGGCTGCGTAGAGTATTCCCTTCATCAGACAGTGTCCCTCCTGGCAACATACATGAGGTTATCCTTTGAGCCAACGATCTCCTTGACGTACTTTACGACGGCGTGCTTGTCGATGACTGCGTATTCAATGTGCGCGCCTTCGCAGATCTCTGCGCCCGGCAGGATCAGGGAATCGCGGACCACCGCGCCCTTCTGGATCTTGACACCGCGGCCGATGATGCAGTGATCAACGGTGCCGCGGATGGCGCAGCCGTTGGCGATCAGCGAATGGGTTACCCTGGCGTCCTCGGAATAGTAAGTCGGTGAGGAGTCATTGGTCTTGGTGTAGATTGGCCATTCGGGGTCGAACAGTTCGTTTACCTTGTCATAGTCGATCAGTTCCATGTTGGTTTCGTAGTATTTCCGCAGTGAGTTGATGCAGCTCAGATAGCCCTTGTACTCATAGCCGCGGACATTCATGTGCTTGTTTCTGGCTTCTGCCGTCAGGAACTCCTTCAGTGAATACAGTTCGGAAACCTTGGCTGCCTCCTTAAGGCAGTTCAGGAAGAAGTCAGTCTTCATGATATAGGTCTCCAGCGAGATCGGAGCGTTGGCATTCTCACCCTGAGAAAGATTGGAGTCAACGACCTGGCCGCCTTCGAAGGTCAGCCGGTGGCACTTGAGGAAGTTGGTATCAGCGTCAGCGATGTTCTTGTAGACGACGGTGATGTCAGCCTTGGTTTCAACATGCTGAGCAACGACCTCCTGATAATTGATCCGGTCGATCATGAAGCTGGGAGCAATGACGATATAGTCCATCTTGCTCTCGGCAATGGTGCTGGCATACTGCCTTAACAGGGCCAGATCGGTGTAATACAGCGGATTGACGACCTGCTCGTCAGAATAGAGGATCTGCAGGGATCCGCTCTTGGAGTTGATGTTGTACTGACTGCCGGAACCGATGTGTTCGATCAGCGATCTCGGCTTGTTCTTGGTCAGGATCTTGATGTGGTCGATGCCGCTGTTGACCATGTTGCTTAAGACGATGTCAATGATGCGGTAGCGTCCCAGAAAGGACATGGCCGGAATCGTTCTGTAGCGGCTCAGGCCCTCGATTTCGTGACGATCGTTTTCAAATGTTACAATACCCAGACATTTAAACATCTTAACAATCCTCCTCTTTAGCGATAAGCTGCACCTTGGTTCCGTCACCGATGTGGTGGCCGGCCTTGATGACCATGTTCTCGGCTACGATGCACTTTCTGACCACCGCGCCTTCCTCAATGACGGCATTGGGCATGATGACTGAGTCGATGACTTCAGCGCCCTTCATTACCTTGACACCGCCGAAGATGACACTGCCGGCGACCCGGCCGTCGATGTAGCATCCCTGGTTGATCAGGGCCTTTTCGATCCTGGCGTTCTCAGTGATGACCTGCGGCAGTTCCGGGAAGTCCTCGGTGTAGATCTTCCACTTCTCGTCGCCCAGTCCCAGCGGGTTGTCGGCCTTCAGAAGGTCCATGTTGGCTTCCCACAGGGAATCAATGGTTCCGACGTCCTTCCAGTATCCTTCAAACGGATAGGCAAACAGCCGCTTGCCTTCGTTCAGCAGATTGGGAATGATGTTCTTGCCGAAGTCGTGGCTGGACGATTCAACGGCATGGTCTTCGATCAGTGCCTTTCTCAGCACGGAATAAGTGAAGATGTAGATGCCCATCGAAGCCTGGTTGTTCTTCGGGTGAGCCGGTTTTTCCTCGAATTCGTAGATCCGGTTGTCTTCATGGGTATTCATGATGCCGAAGCGGGTAGCTTCCTCCAGCGTTACCGTCAGACCGGCGATGGTGACATCGCAATTGTTGGCCTTGTGGAAGTTCAGCATGTCATCATAATCCATCTTGTAGATGTGGTCGCCGGAAAGGATGACCACGTATTCCGGATTGTACTGGTCCATGAAGTCAATGTTCTGGTAAATGGCATCGGCCGTACCGGCATAGCTTGAGAAGCCGCTGTCGGTCTCACGGGGAGGAAGAACGAATGTTCCTCTGTCGCGTCCGTCCAGGCCCCACAGGGAAGCCCGGGACACGTAGGAGCCCAGCAGTATGGATTCATACTGGGTCAGCACACCGACGATTCCCACATTTGAGTTAGCGCAGTTGCTCAGAGGGAAGTCAATGATGCGGTACTTTCCGCCGTAATAGACAGCCGGTTTCGCGGCTTTTTTGGTCAGATCAAAAAGTCTGGTCCCACGTCCGCCGGCCAATATCATCGCTAGCATTTCTGTTTTCATTTCATCGCCACCTTATCTATTTGATTATTGTGTATACGCTTACAGTTTCATTATACAATAGTTTCCCGGCTTTGTTTTGCCGATTTTCGCTTTCCTGTTCTTTTGTCGCCTAAGCAAAGGGAGGAATGCCTTCTTCCTCCCCTGATCGGTGGTTTATTTTTCTGTTTACTAAGCCTTATGAATGAAATCGGCGATGTCATCCAGAACTTCAGCCCCGATGTGCTGCTCAACGCTGTATTCCTTGCTGGCCTTGAGAATGTCGTTGTAGATCCCCGGCACGAAGATGTGGTTGAGCTGCGGATACAGTCTGTATGTTACGTTGTCCCGGCCTGCCAGCAGCTGCTTGAAACCTTCAAAGTCAACGTCAGCCAGCACCTGGAAGTCCTTGCCGCCCTGCATGATCAGCACCGGCTTGTCACTTTCCAGAAGGTACTGGTCAGCGGTCTTCTTCCCCATTTCCTTGAAATAGTAAAGATTCAGGTTGCCGGCAAATTTCTTCCTCAGCGCTTCCTCATCGCTCATTTCATACAGGCCTTCAAACCTGCGGCCGTAGGTTTTCTGTTCCCATTCGATGAACCTGCTGACCAGAACGTTGCCGCCCTTGGCCTGCCCCAGCTGGCGGATGACGATGTCCTCCAGCCTATACGGCGTTCCCGCCATCATGATCAGGCCGCGGAAACTGCCGCCTTCAGCGTCAATGCGCGGCGCCAGCATGGCACCCATGCTGTGGCCGATGATGAAGATGCGCTCGGGATCAATGCGTTCGTCCTTCCTCAGCAGATCAGCTGCCAGCAAGGCATCCTCAATGCTTTCCTCCCAGACGGTCATCTTCTTCAGTCTGACCATCTTCCACTTATGGGCAAAGGTCCGCTTGTCATAGCGTACGGCAGCGATGCCTCTTTCAGCCAGACCTTCGGCAATGTCCCGGAAAGGCGTGAGCTTCATGACCTTTTCGTCCATGTTGCTGGCGCCGGAGCCGTGCACCAGCACAGCGGCCGGCAGCTTTTCCGTCGGCTCATCCGGCATGGTCAGAAGCCCGTTAAGGGGATATTGATTTCCGATGACTATCTTTTCGCTTTTCATATGCAGTCTCCTTTCAGTCGGGACACTATTTAGAATTGTTTCTAAATAGATTATACTCGCTTTTCCGTTTAATTCAACTGCTTCTGCCATGGTATGTTACAATAAGAACATGAACAAGGAAAAGGTAAGGGAATTCTTCAACGCCATGGCTGACAGCTGGGATCAGGGCATGGTCATAAACGAAGCAGTCATAAAGACCATTCTGGACAATGTCGCCGTCCGGGAAGGAATTGATGTCCTGGATGTTGCCAGCGGCACCGGCGTGCTCATTCCCTTTTATCTCAGCAGAAATGTCCGCAGCGTCACCGCCATTGACGTCTCGGAAAGAATGAGCGCGATCGCCGCTCAGAAGTTTTCCACTAACGGGCAGGTCCGGGTGATCTGCGCCGACGTTTTGGGTTACCTCCCTGACCGGCTTTATGACGTCATCGTCGTCTATAATGCCCTGCCGCATTTTCCCGATGACGAGCAGCTGATCAGCGCTCTTTCCGCCATGCTGGAAGAAGGGGGAAGGCTGACCATTGCCCACGGCATGAGCCGGGAAAGGATCAATGAACACCACCGTAACGTTTCCCCGGAGATCAGGAAGCCGCTGAAACCGGTGGAAGAGCTGGCGGAGATCATGGCCCGGCATCTGCAGGTGGAGATCACGGTCTCCACTGACAGCATGTATCAGATAGTCGGTAGAAAGCTCTGATAACAAGGTAAAAGAAAACTGCGAAGCCGCAGTTTTTTGTATTATCATCACACTTCTTCACCGAAGCCGCCTTCTCTGAGGCAGTTTTCTCCGGCATACCGCCCGGCGCACTTAAGCGCTTCGGTCACCCTGTCTTTCTCCAGGATCTCTCCTTTCTGCCAGCCCAGTTCCTTCAGGCGGCAGATGAAGGCAGCCAGAAAGGCGTCGCCGGCGCCCATGGTGTCAACGGCATCGATCCGGTCCGCTTCGCCATGAACGACGTTCTTTTTGTTGATCAGGTACTGGCCGTGCGTCCCCATGGTTATCAGCACGTTGACGCAGCCGCTGTTCATGATCTTCCTCGCGAAGCTGACCAATGTCCGCTCATCAGCCGGCGGCAGGGAGAACATGGCCAGATCAAGCCTGTCACAGACCATGCTCAGATATTCATCGGCATGATACTTCTCCTTTTCGCCGAAATCGTAGACGTAGATGGCATCAAGACGGCTGATCTTCTTCATCTCTTCCGACATCTTGGCATTGCAGTTGGAAATGACGACGTCTGCCTGATTCAGATAGGCAAGTCGCTCTTCATTCAGCACCATCGGGCCGGACCAGTTGTCGCCCAGTTCAACATTTATGAACGTCCTCTCGCCGTCAATGACTTCATAGTTGCAGTGCTTGGTCGTTCCGTTCTCAATGAACTGGCATTGACGGCAGTCAACGCCGTTGTCTCTGAGAGCCCGGAGTATCACCTTGGCCATGTCATCGTCGCCGATGTTGCCCAGATAGGCGGAATCACAGCCCAGCCGGGCCAGATGAACGGCCACGTTCAGGCTGTTGCCGCCGGGGAACATCTTTCCGCTGTTCACATAGTAATCAATGACGTTGTCGCCGACGCATACGCTCTTCATCTTAGTATTCACTCTTTCTGTAGTACCTTCTGGTCTCCAGCGGATGATCGAGGATCACTTCGGCATTCTTGCCGATCCGCTGCAGGATCGCCGCCATCACGATCGGCGAAAGATACTTGCGGTATTCATCTCTGATGCCCGGCAGTTCATAGTCCCGGGTATCGAAGCAGGTAAGCTTGTCCGTCAGGCCTCTGACGAATTCCCTTACTCTCTCATCCTGGCTTCTGGTCACTCCCTCGCCCAGCAACAGGGTTACGCAGACATCTCTGTCTACCAGTTCCAGAGTGCCATGGAAGAATTCGGCAGACGTCACCGACTTGGTGGGGATCCACAGTGACTCCTCCAGTACGCACATGGAGTACGAATACGCCGTAGGCCAGAGATCGCCGGATCCGATCCAGATGTTGTACGGTTCCCGGCCGTACGCTTCCGCGTACCGGTAGCATTTTTCATCGCAGTCGATCCTGACCTGAACCAGCGCCTTTCCCAGTTCGCTGAGATTGTCCGCAAAATCGGGATACTGAGGGAAGGCGCCCCTGTTGTACATGATCTTTCCGATGATGAACCAGAACACCAGTTCCTGAGGCCGGCCGTCATTGTAGACAAAACTGTAGTCTGACAGACTGCCCAGAGGCGTGTCTTCTCTGCCCAATACGGAAACGATCCTGATGCCCATCTCCTTCAGCTTTCGGGCGCATTCCAGTGTTTCCCTGGTGTCGCCCGACTTGGAAGTCATGAAGGCTACGCTTCTTTCCGTCAGCCGGTTGCAGCCGGTCAGCAGGAAGTCAGCGGAAACCATGGCAGCGCAGGGAATCCGGCTGTAGACGTTAAGATAGTGGCAGAACGGTTCCATCATGGCCATTGAACCGCCTGAAGAAGTGAAGAACAGCAGGTCAAAGCCTGCGTCACAGATCTCATCGGCGATTTCTTCAATCGTTTTCCGGCGGTCATAAATGTACTGATAGTTTCTGATTATCGTGTCGGCGTCAAAGTTGATCATGGGCTTATCTCCTTCATCAGTCTTGGTATTTTTATTTTATCACCTGACTGTTTCGCTTTAGTAGAATATTGCCCCGTTAATCAGTATCATAGTATCAGAAGGAAGGCATCGGGAGGACACACAAATGGATATGAAAAAGGCAGGACTGAAGATGAGCGTTCTGATGGGCGCAGCCATGAGCACCGTGCTTTCCCTGGTCGGAATGCTGAGCAGCGGCAAGTTTACTCTTAAAGGATATCTTCTTAACGTACTCATCAGTTTTTTCATCAGTTTTCTGCTGGGCCTGATCGTTCCCATCAGAAAGCTAAGTGACCGGCTGACCGGCAGGCTGAATCTGCCTCCGGGATCCGTAAAGGCCAGGCTGGCCGAAGCCCTGGTTTCCGATGCTGTCTACACTCCGCTGATGACCACCGTAATGGTTTATCTGGCCTACCGTCAGGCCGTTGCCCACGGCGCCCGGATATCCTTTCTGCCGATGTGGCTGCCGTCAATGGGCATCAGTCTGCTGGTCGCCTTTGTCTTAGCCTATGCCCTGAGCCCGCTGATGATGAAGATCGCCTTCAGAGGCATGCGCGGAAGTCAGGGGAAAGGAGCCGCTGATGAAACTTCTGACAATTGATGTCGGCGCAACCGAAATAAAATCAGCTGTTCTCGACGAAAGCCTGAACTTTTCCTGCCTCAGCGTAGCCGGCCGTCGCCGCTATCTTCCGCGGATGGAGATCGTCAGAAGCCAGTTCGGCAACGATGCCAACCTGATCGGCGCCTTCCTGACCTATCAGAAGGTGACCGATAACAATTAAAGCCAGCAAAAAAGGGCGTGAGCCCTTTTGTTTTTCCTCATTCCGTCTTTTCA
>JAGAFL010000022.1:0-11225 GCA_017612595.1 Erysipelotrichaceae bacterium
TAAGAAGCTATGAGGTAAAGGATATCGGACACTTCTTCATCATGGACATGAGCGGCATGCTGGGAGCGATGAAGATGGAGACCGTCGTACTGGCAGCCATGGAAAGAAATCTGCCGTTAGTCAACATCGACTACGTCAATGCCATGGGCAAGGAAACCATGATGGCGGAATACTATGACACTGACCACAGCGGCCTGCCGTCAGGCTACAATGAGAAGCTGGATGCCATCAGGCTGGCCGACAGTGACATTGAGGATAGTCCCATGGGCGACATCTGGTACAAGGAATACCTGCTGCCGTGCAGCTACCGCAAGGAAGGCAAGAAGCTGTCCGAGCGCTTCCTGGCGGCTGGGGAGAAGCACATTGAACTTTTGATGCAGATGCTTGAAGACGCTCCTGAGGCTGACCGGGAAGAAATGATGCAGAAGAGCCTGTCCTTCGCTCAGCGGCTGCTGGATGAGGGCGGTCCGGCCGTCAATCAGTTCGTCAAGCTCTTCGGGCGTGAGCGGACGGAAAAGATCGTCAAGGAGTGCATGTACGGAGCCCGATAGCTCGCAATTGAATAAGATGACGGGAAGGACGCAGTCCTTCCTTTTTCGTGCGGATGACCATTGACGGCGGACAAAAAAGCAGTATAATCTATTTAGAATTATTTCTAAATAGCAAGGAGGGCGCTTATGGGTTACGGAGAGACGTTCAAGGCGCTGAGCGATCCGGTCAGAAGACAGATCCTGTTCATGCTCAGAAATGGCAGGATGTCCGCCGGCGAGATCAGCCGGCAGTTTGAAATGACGCAGGCCACGGTTTCCTATCATCTGAAGATGCTGAAGGAAGCCGATCTGGTCTTCGAGGAAAAGGAAAAGAACTTTATCTACTACACGCTGAATACTTCCGTAGTGGAAGAGTGCATGCTGTATCTGGCGCAGCTGAAGGGAGAGGGTAATGATGAAAAGATTCAGTAATCAGAAATGGAAGGTCGTTTTGAGCTGTCTGTTTTCCATGATGCCGCTGTTTGTCGGCCTGGTGCTATGGAATAAGCTGCCGGACAGGCTGCCTACCCATTTCAACTACCTGGGCGAACCGGATCAGTACAGCAGCCGCGGCTTTACGGTCTTCGGGCTGGGATCGATCCTGTTTGTTCTCAACATCCTCGCTCTTTATATCACCGGCCGCGACCCCAAGAATGTCAATGTCTCTGAGAGCGTCATGAACATGGTGCTCCTGCTGGTTCCCTTCCTGGCTTTGTATCTGTCATTACTGGTTTACGGCAGCGTTCTGGGAGTTAAGCTGTCGGTGGAAAAATGGAGCATGCTGTTAATGGGAGGCATGTTCGTGCTGATCGGCAACTATCTGCCCAAGTGCCGGCAGAACCATACCATCGGCATCCGGCTGCCCTGGACGCTGAATGACGCGGAAGTCTGGGACCGGACGCACCGGCTGGCCGGCTACCTGTACATACTGACCGGTATTGCCATCATCATCTCGGCTCTGGTGGTTAAGAAGAACGGCTTTATCGTCTTCATGGTCATGATGATGGTCACCACCCTGTTTTCCATCATCTATCCCTATGTCATTTACCGCCGCAGACACGCCGGCGAGGAGAAACAGGACTGATGAAGAAGGTCATCGTCAAGTCGGTCTATGACGCCTTTGATTACGTCATGGAACATTATTACCCCTATGGCCTGGAAGAGTTTGCCCAGCGGACCGACAGCTATGCGGTGATCTCCATTCAGGATAACCATACCGGCGGCTTCGGACTGGAATTCAGGGAAAACGCCTTCTGCAAAGGCGTGCTGACGCTATACTTCGACGACATCGTCAGGGAAGTGGAGGGCGCCGTGCTGTTCAGTCCCCGGCAGGCTTCCTACATCATTGACTTCATCAGAGGTCATCAGGACGTTGACACTCTGCTGGTTCATTGCTACGGAGGGCTGTCCCGTTCCCTGGCGGTCGGTGCCTTTGCGGTAAGGATGCTGGGAGAGGATGACAGCGAATATTTCCGTCAGGGCAATCCCAATCGCCATGTTTATGACACGCTGATGCGGGTCTGGGAAGAGAATAAGAAATAAAAACAGCCGGGTTCATAACCCGGCTTTCATGCGCCCTTTTTACCCTCCGGCGGGTTTTTGATATAATGTAGATGAAAAGAGGAATGAAAATGAAAAGAGTTGTTCTGCTGCTGACCGTTATGGCTTTGCTTATCGGCTCAGGCGGATGCAGCGGCGTTAAGGGAAAGACCTACGATGCCGGCCGTTTCAGTTTTCTGGTCCCTGAAGGCTGGGATTATGTTGAAATGGCCGAGAACTTCGGCGGGACCACGGCGGTTGCCGTTAAGGGATCGGCTGAAGACTACACCAAGGTGCCGCAGGTTTCCTTCCTGTATTCCCTGCCTACGGAAAACGTCATGTCCAGCCGGGACTTCTTCCCGGATGCTGAAGATCTGGCCGCCTTCGATCTCGGAGGCTATCACTGGATTCCCTGGCGGGCGGTTACCGAAGGTCTTAAGTTTACCTGCTTTGAGTCATCCGGTGACTTCGGTTATCTTACGGTTTACGTGATGCAGGCCCAACCGGATAATGAGGACCTCAGTCCCAGCGATCCGGATGTCAGAGCCATACTGGCAAGCATCAAGACGCAGCCGGAGATCCAGGCTGACTGGATCAGCATTGATGCCAATGGCGTTCTTACCGCCGATCTCGGCAGACTTGAAGGCTATTATTGGGAAGATGACGGAGCGATGTATACCAACACGCTGGAAGCGAATAGTGAACTCAGTGAAGGTAAGTTCGTCATTAAACCGGTATCCGGTGACGGCGTCTATTCCCAGTCCCTGATCCTGGTCAGCGATGACGGCCGGACCTACATCGGCGAGGCAGAGGTCGGTGCCGTATTCAAAAACGGCAAGGCCGTGTACGTCTGCGAAGCGGAAAAGAAGATCTACGATGAAGCGATCTCCGTAAACGGCGACGTTGACATCGACTATGAAAAGATCAGCGCCGAGTATCTCGGCACCTGGAAGGATGAAGCCAACAAGCTGACCCTTTACATTCAGGAATTTGAAGGCCACCCGGGCATTCTTCTGGCGGCCGTCAAGGCATCGGGCAAGGTATGGTCGATGGCCTGCTACATCGAGGCAACGGAAGATCTCGTCTATGAGAGCATCAGCCTGAACAATGGCGAAGCCGTTGATGCCATTGGCTGGTTCAGCCTGCAGGACGGCAAGGTTATCTGGTTCTATGACGAGAACGTCGATGACTTTGCCCAGGATACGATCTTCACCAAGGTTGACTGAGCAGTAGATTATTGCGTTATTGAGGGGGCTCACGGATGTGACCCCCTTTTCTGCGTAAAGAAAGAGGAGTCATTCGACTCCTCTTGTGCGTTATGAATTCAGCAGACTATTCGACGATGTCGTTGACGACCTCGGCGATGTCCTTGATGGCCTTGACGCCCTTCTTCTGTTCATGAGCGCCGCTGTCGTCCTTGACGGCAGAGGCAATGTCCTCCACGTCTCCGACCAGTCCGGCGATGCTGCCGACGGTATCGAGACCCAGGATCGAGGCGATGTCGCCGATGATGGTGGCGGTTTCGGAAACGCCCAGCTCACCTTCCTGCAGGGTAGCCTTGATGTCCCGGCCGGAAGTGTAGACGTTCACCAGGGCGGAGACGCCTGGGATGCCCAGCAGATCGGCGATCTTGCCGAAGTTGTCCAGCGATTCGTCGGACTTCAGATCGGGCTTGAGGATGGGCAGGACGAACTTGACCAGGGTGTCATAGTTGCCGCTTTCCTCGCTGAGGTAATCGGTGACCAGCTTGTCCTTGACAGCCTTCCTGAGGGTCTTCTCTTCGGAAGTCATAAGGTCCTTGTTGACGATCAGACCGACCGCAGTTTCCGCCAGAGCAACCGGCTTTTCTTCAGCCTGCTGACCTTCTTCCTTTTTCTTGGCGGCTTCTTCGAGGTTTTTGATCTGCTTTCTCTTTTCCTTGAGCAGAGCCTTCAGATTCTTGGCGTCATCGATCTGGCAGATCAGCAGATCAGGACTCTTGTCCTCCAGAGTCTCCAGCATCTTTTCCTGATCGCAGGCAGTGACGGAAAGGTACAGGCGGTCCTTCAGCAGCTTGATCAGGTCCTCATTGTCGGATCTGACGACCACTGTCTTGGTCTCAACGGAAGGCTTGAACAGCTTGCGGGCAGCTCTCATCTTCTTAAGTACCAATAGTCCGGCGCCGGCCGCAGCGGCCGTAATGGTGGTAATGGTTACCGGCAGCGGTATCTTGGCGGGAATGACCTCCTCAATGACCATGCCGCAGTTAGCGCAGACCTTCTGTCGGAGGCCGGAGACCAGGTAACCAGCCTTCTTCACGACGGTCCACTCATCAGGGAAGGCGTGGCCGGTAGCCGGTATTACCTGCTGATCGACGTGCGAACAGCGCATGCAGATCGCTTCCTGCAGGCCGTCTGCCTCACAGGTAGCGGGGGTAACGACAGTGTATTCGGTGAAGTCATGGCCCAGAGCCGGGAATACTTCGTCGGTAACGTCACCGCAGCGTTTGCAGGTGCCGATCTTATGTCCGTCTTCCGTACAGGTGGGTTCGGTTTCCGTATATTCATAATTATGTCCCAATGCCTTGACGGTTTCGGTGTAGTTTTTTCCGCAGCGAGTGCAGGTGTACTTGGCCGTGCCGCTTTCCGTGCAGGTCGGCTGCTTAGTGATGGTTTCCTTGTAGTTGTGCCCTAGAGGGGCTAATTGTTCCAGTGCTTCATAACCGCATTCGTCGTTAGTGCATCGGCACCACATGAAACCGCCGCGCGTACAGGTTGGAATCTGCCCCTGTTCAACAATTATGTAGGTGTTCCTTCGGCCGCAACCGGGGCATTTCTTCAGGACGTCACCCAGCTGGTATTTCGGCAGGGTTACATCGTCATGAATATGCAGGTGCTCAGCCTGCCATTCTCTGGCATCGGTATGCTGGTTGGCAGCCGCAAAACCACAGCCCAGAATCAGGGCGATGATAAGAAATGATCTGATGAGTTTCTTCATTTTACTGTACGACCTCCAGTCTGCCATCCAGGCCGAAGCCCAGGTGCTTGTTATTGGCAAAATATTCCAGCAGCGTCTGGACGTCGCTGGTAGTCAGAACCCGGGGTTCCCCGTTGGCCTTGACTTCTTCATAGCTCAGATTCAGGAATTCCGGCAGGTTATTGTAGTGGTACTCCTGAATGCCGACAGTATAGATCTTATCGTCTTCGATCGGTTCACCGTTCAGTTCGCATTTCAGCATCTGTCTTAACGGCCGGTGATAGATGACGTGCATGCCCTTGGAGAGCTGGTAGAATTCGGTATGATCGCCCAGCCAGGCGTCATCACGGTAGATGTGCAGCAACGCCTTCTTCAGCTGGGCGCCGGTAAGCTTCAGGCCGTAGGACTTGCCGTCATAGGGGTAGCACTCGGTGAAGTCCTGGAAGGTGACGATCGGGCCCATGTGGTACTTGCGCACCGAGCCGGAGCCCATCAGGAAGACGTCAACGCCCAGGCTTTCCTTCATGGCGTCAGCGAAGACGCCGCCCAGTTCGGTCTGAGCCCAGCGGTCGTGATGTTCCAGGTCATAGTCGAAGTTGGCAACGACCTTGGCATATTTGAGGTCTGTCTTTTCCTTGATGGAGCCAATCAGTTCTTCCATCCGCTCATCCTTCGGGCAGTTTTCCTCGTTGATCGGTACAGCCTGCCACTTGTAGGAGGCGATGCAGTTGTTGTCGGTGTCGATGACCATGTCGAAGCGGCCGATCTGGTCGGTGCCGGTGCCGGCCTGGACAATGGGAATGCCGTTGACGACGGCCGGTTCATCCAGGAAGGTATGGGAGTGGCCGCCGATGATGACGTCAACGCCCCAGTCGGGATCCAGAGCCGCCGCCAGCTTCTTGTCCTCCTCAAAGCCGATGTGGGTGAGCAGGACGGTCAGGTCGATGTCCATGGCATTGTAGGCATTGCAGATCTTGCCGACTTCCTGGGCAGCTTCTTCAATGCCGATGAAGGAACCGATGAGCTTTTCGCCCTTGGTCTGGGAAATGACGTCTTCGGTCAGAATGCCGATGAACAGGATCTTCATGCCGTCAATTTCCATTACGTAGCAGGGTCTGAAAAGTCTGGTTTCATTCTGCTTGATGTAGAGGTTGGCATTGACGATCGGGAAGGTTGCCATCTTTTCCAGAAAGAGCAGATGGGCAACGCCGTAGTCGGTCTCGTGGTTGCCCAGAGTAACGACGTCGGGAGCCAGCAGGTTGACGATCTGAATGGTCGAAAGGCCCTGGAACTCGCTGTCGATTACCGAGCCTCTGAACATGTCACCGGCAATGGCGTAGATGACATTGGGGTCCTCGTTGCGGCACTTGGTCAGATATCCCGACAGCATCGAGACGCCGCCGGTCAGCTTATCATCAACATGGTCGGCCAGAAAGTCGCCATGCATGTCATTGGAGTGCAGAAGGGTTATCTGTTTGGTGTTCATAGATTATTTCTCCTTTTTCCTGTTAAGTCTATTCTAACTGAACAGCCTTTACTCTACAAGAAGATAGAGCGTTTGTTGTAGCTTTCCAAAATGGAACGTCAGAAAAAGGTTTATCAGACAATCCATAGAATAATATAAGTGAAAATAACGTTCCTGTCATTTAATGGAGAAGAAATTATGGCGAATGAAACAACGAAAACTGATGAAAATGACATCGTCCGCATTAGCGAGGAAGATATCAAGAGCAGGATCTACACAGTACGTGGAGTTCAGGTGATGTTGGACTTTGATCTGGCGGTAATCTATGGATACGAAACCAAGAATTTTAACAGGCAAGTCAAAAACAATTCCGTCAGATTCGAAGGAGATGATTTTATGTTTCAGCTAACCAGAAGTGAAGTTGACGGTTTGGTGAGGTGCAGAAATTTCACCTCACGAGACAGCAATCTCTTTAAGGGGCAATCAGGTGGCTCGCGCTACCTCCCTTATGCTTTTACAGAACAGGGAATCTATATGCTGATGACGGTTCTCAATGGTCCGTTAGCGATTCAACAAAGTCGAACGCTGATTCGTGTGTTTAAGACATTAAAGGATTATGTTGTCGCGACAGATCAGATCGAATATCTCAGAAAATGGTCTGTCATCTATCAACAGAACGAAACTGTCCGCCTTCAAAGGGTAGAAAACGACATTGCGGAAATTCAAAGAAAGAACAGGGAATTCGTTACCCGCGAAGAGTTTGAAAAGGTGGTCTCACAGTTTCCCCCTCTCAAAGCCAATGAAATACAGGTCTTCTGTAACGGTGACTGGTTTGTGGCTGACGCTTTCTTTGCGGATCTCTTCAGTAAAGCAAAACACTCAATAGACATAATCGATCCTTATGTAGACATCAAAACGCTTAACGCTCTCATCAACTGCCGCAGTGATGTCAGAATATCCATTTGGACCTGTAATCTAAGCGGACTTCCGCAGGAAACTATTGATGACTTCATCAGACAGTATCACCTCAAAATCACGATATACAGAATGACACCTTCTGAGGATCACGACAGGTTCATCGCCATCGATAAGGACTTCCCTGAAAGAAAGACGTTCTACTATGTCGGATGTTCTTATAAAGATGGAGGAAACAGCCTTTCAATAGTGACCAGAAACGAGGATCTTGAACCGATATTTGACAGGTTTTCTTCTGCTGACCCAATCTGGAATTCGTGATTCAGCATCTGAAACATTCAAGGGATCCAGCATTAACAAAGGGCGTTCTGTACGAACGCCCTTCCCCTTCTGTCAGATTCTGATTTGACTGATGTGGTTTCTATTTTCCGCTGGGATCGGCCAGTCGGCCGACGAACAGCAGGCAGCCGTTATTAATGACCGCAAAGACAAAGGGTTCATCAAAGGTCATTTCCCGTAGCTGCTGGGGAGCGGCAGAAGTGTTCTTGGCCACCACGATTGCCGTGGCGCTGGCGGCCTCGGTTCCCTGAGAGTCCACGATGATGCGGCTCTTCTGAAGCACCTTGGAGACAAAGAGATTCTCTTCGGTGATGTCGGCAATGCCGCTGAGGTCAGCTTTGACTGGGTCAAAGACATCGGTAAGGCCGATGGCGATCAGCTTTTCATTCAGCTCGGCGGCAGTTTCAATCTCAAAGCGGGGCAGATTGATCCGCACCTGCATACTGTGAGCCTGCTGAAGCAGCTGGGACAGGATGTCGTGGCTGCTCAAGCGGGACAGGTCAGTGCCCTTGACGGCCAGGAAGTAGGTTTCCGAGTCATCATAGGGAATGATCACCCCTTCATATTCGTCGGTGAGGATGCAGTCGTAGGTACCGGCGGCCGTGAGGAATTGAGCATCGACACGGCTTCCATCGGCCCTGTTAAAAGGCCTTGGTCCGCTTTCTTTCATGGTCTCAAGCCAGCAGGCCTTGAAGTAAAGAGTATTGATCAGGGCCAGGACGCAGTCATCGGAAAGGGGCTGCTGGAAGAGATTGCGGATCATGCCTTTGGTCTTTTCCTCAACCCAGCCGTTGATCTTCTTATAGGTGTCAAGGGCCAGATCGCAATTGAAGACCTCAGCCTCATAGCCGTCCTTCAGCAGGCTGACATAGGAGTCACGGACGGTCAGCTGATCGTCGATCCACAGGGAATTGGCCAGAGAAGCCCGCGGGGTGGTCAGAGCCAGAGAGCCGCAGTACAGTTGGTCGAACTGCTCCTGGGTATTGCCCCCGGCGCCTTCAAAGAGCATGGCCAGGGCCATTTCCAGCGACAGCGGTGAGAAGACGAGGTTGCCGGTGTTTTCCGCCATCAGCTGGCGGAAGACGTCCATGCCGATGGTGTTGTTGCCGCCTTCAAGCAAAGAGGATATGCTGGCGCAGGGGAAGTCGCCTTCCAGTCTGTAGCCGCCCAGGCCGTCTTCAACAAGACGGACGGCATATTCTTTGCCGTATTCAGCATCCCATCTCAGCGCGTTGGCACAGCGGCGGTAATCGGCTTCTTCACCGCCCATAAGCAGGGCAAGAGTAAAATCCTTAAGGTTTTCGGGATCCCTGAAATCCTGCTCAGTATAGACAAAGGTTACCTGCTCGCCCTTCTGCCAGCAGGTACCGTCAGTGCGGTTAACGCCTCCCCAGCCCTGCAGCTCAGGGCCGATGAAATACTCCGGGCAGAATTCACTGACGGCTGTGTCAGCGTCGAGAGTCAGCCGGACCGTGAACTGCCGGCCGTCTTCCTGAGCCCTCTGGGCGCAGCCGGTCAGCATCAGCGCAACTGCCAAGATGATGGTAAACAGTTTTTTCATTCTTTCATCTGCCTTTCCAAAGCAAATCGTTTATTTCTTGGTTACGCCATCGCCGTAGATGGTCTTCCAGTCATTCTTCATGGAAACCGGCGTCCAGCCGTACTGCTGGCACAGGCTGAACATCTTTTCAGCCTTGGCTTCATTGCCGTTTTCCCTGACCAAATCGTCACAGCACAGCATGAAGGCCAGTGAGCGGTAGGGGTTGTTGGAGGTGGTGTATTCAGCCATCGAGGAGTCACCGGTGCTGTTACCGAAGGACAATACCGGCTGAACACCGATCTCCTGCATGATGACGGTGACCTTGTTCATCTTCAGATTCTTGATGATGAACTCGCCGCCCAGAACCAGGACATCATCGTCATCGAAGACGTAGTTCAGACCGTCAACGTCGCCCTGATCGCGGCTGACCAGGTTCTCATCGGAACCGATGATCTGGCTGGCCGGCAGATCCAGGGAGTCATAACAGATGCCTCTGACGATGAAGCGATCGGTACCGGAGACGATGTAGCAGGTAAAGTCGTGGGCTTTCAGGTAGTCGATGACCTGGAGCATCGGCTTGTAGAAGGCTTCGCCTCTGTTCATGCCTTCGTAACTGGGCATGGCCTGCTTCTTGAATTCCTGGATATAGTCAATGAACTCCTGGACGGTCATGCCGGCAAAAGAGGAAGCCACGGCCTTGCCGTGGTCAACTTCCAGTCCGCTGAAGGACTTGCCGGTCTCGTTCTGCTCGATGATCTTGGCAGCGACCTCTTTTTCGAAGTTGGAAGCCCGGTCAATGTATGTGGGATCCTGCGTCACACGGTAGACCAGCAGGGTGTAGTCAAAGTAGTTTGGGTCAGTTTCGCAGTAAAGCGTGCCGTCAAGGTCAAAGACAGCGATGCGTCTGTCCACGGGAATGAAGTCCGGACTTTTCTCGTCGGTAACGGCTTCAACATATTCGATCAGTTCGTTTCTGGCTCTGGCTTCGTCGGTCCACAGATTCAGCATGGTCTGACCGCTGATGTCGACCGGCTCAGGCTCCGGCTGTTTCCAGCCCAGGCCGCTGCCGTAACAGTAGCTGACGACCAGCAAGGCCAGGATGGCCACTTCGGCGATTCTTCGCCAGAAGACTTCACGGTTCTTGTTTTCCATAACAACATCTCCTATCAGAATTTCAACACCATAAGTTTACCACATCCCCTGCCGCAGATAAACCTTGCTAAGGACAGCGATTATCGGCGAAAACGGGCGGGAATGCTGATATACTAAAGGAGAAAAGACATCGATTTATAAAGGAGAAGACATGCGAATTCTGTTCATCCGCCATGGCGAACCCGATTATGAACACGACTCCCTGACGCCAAGAGGCATCCGGGAAGCGGAAGCGTTAAGGGAATATCTTAAGGATCAGGATCTGGGAGACATCTACGTCTCGCCGCTGGGCCGCGCCCAGCTGACTGCCCGGATCGCCCTGGAAGGCTCGGGCCGCCGGGCTGAGACCCTGGACTGGCTCAGGGAAGCCAATGTCACGATAGACCTGGACAACGATCCCGGACTGCGGGAGTTTTACCCTGACATCACCGAAAAGGAAATCAGGGGAGATCGCTGCTTCTGGGACGTCATGCCCCGGAAGTTCTGGGAAGACCACTACTGCTGGGACAATGCCAACTGGCGCCAGGCCCGCGTCTGCGTTTCCAGCAATCTCATTTCCGTCTACGATTACGTCAGCTCCTCGCTGGACGATCTGCTGGCCGGCCACGGCTACAGGCGCAACGGCCTGAGCTATGAGGTGACCCGGGGAAATCATGACACCATCACCCTGTTCTGCCATCTGGGGGTTACCGGAGTGATGCTGGCGCATCTCAACAACCTGTCGCCCTTCCTGATCCCTCAGCTGACCTGCTGCGCGCCGGGGTCATTAAGCGAGTGCGTAAGCGAGGAA
>JAGAFL010000023.1:0-3325 GCA_017612595.1 Erysipelotrichaceae bacterium
TCTTTCCTGTCCAATTGCCGGCAGTAATCCAGCAGCGCCTGTCTTTCCCGCTTGCCTTCCTCATGACCCCAGTACATGGTCAGAGCTATGATTCCCTGAGGATTGAGCATTCTCAGGGCCGCATCAAGACCCCTGATGGTCTCTTCGGCGGTGGTGGTAATGCTCTTGTCTCCGCCGGGAAGATAGCCGAGATTGAAGGTGATAATGTCAGCTCCTTCCGGTACGATCTCCTCCATCCGGCTGAAGCTGCAGTTCAGCAGCATGTAGTTTTCCATCCCGTTTTCACTCAGCAGCTTTTCCGTATTCTCAATGGCCTGCTGCTGGATGTCAAACCCATAGACAAAACGGCAGCGCTGCGCCAGATACAGAGTATCGTGGCCGTTTCCGCAGGTAGCATCGATCGCCACCTTATCGCTGCCGCAGCAGGCGTCCAGGATGAGTTTGTTGAATTCCGTGATCCTCTTCAGGTTGTAGTTCATTGTTGTACCTTTTTCATTATTATAAACTAATCGGCCGCAGAACAGGAAAAAAGACGCCCGACAGATATTTTGAGTGTAATCTTTTCCTGTCATTCATTATAATTAGGAGGGAATAAGGAGGCAGCAGTATGAAAACCGTAAGATTCTACTATGTCAGACACGGCCAGACCGTCTTCAATCTCACTTCAAAGGCTCAGGGCTGGTCCGATTCACCGCTGACTCCTCTGGGAGTATCTCAGGCTGAAGAAACGGCCGAAAGGCTCAGGAGCATCCGCTTTGACCGCTGTTACTGTTCCGACTTCACCCGGGCGAGAGAAACCTGCGAACCGATCATGAAATACCATGACTGTCCGGTAATCTACCATAAGGGTTTAAGGGAAATGAACTTCGGAACGATGGAAGGGGAATTCTACAATTCCATGACGGCTACCGGAGAAAGGATCAGCTGGCGCAAGCGCGACTTCACTTCCATGCTGGGTGAAAACCGGCAGATCTTCGATGAGCGCATCGTGGAAACGATAAATGAGATCTATGATCAGGCTGCTGACGGCGAGCGGATCCTGTTGGTCGGTCACCGTGGCTACTGCATGGAGATCCTGGAGTACATGCTCCACCTTGATCCGGTCAAATATGACGACCTGTGCATTCAGCGGGGAATGGAACGGGTCCCCAACGGCGCGGCGATGATTTTCGAATGTACCGATGGACGCTACTCACTTATCCAGCTGCCCGGCCTTGAAGATGTCGATTTCACCTACCTGCTGAATAACTGATCTCACATGATATGACAGAACAAAACCCGGATGACATCCGGGTTTGTTTTGTTCTTGTCAGATCTGACTTATTTCTTGATCTCGTTGAATCCTTCTCTGCCGGCATAGGAAGTATGCAGCAGCTCATGAGCCTTATGAGAATTGGGTTCACCCAGGAACTTCTCATAGAGTTCGATGATCTGAGGATTGTTGTGAGACTGACGGATCACCTGACGCTCATCTTCAGAATACAGAGCCTGCGCTCTCTTCTGCTTGTAGGTGTCAATGATGTCATCGTCTTCGTCATGCATCAGGCTGGGCTTGATGTACGGCTGGCCGCCGCCGTTGATGCAGCCGCCCGGGCAGCCCATGATCTCGATGAACTGATACTTGGACTTGCCTTCACGGATCTGATCCAGCAGCACCTTGGCGCTCTTCATGCCGGAAGCAATCGCGACATTGACGACCGTGCCGTTGATGTCGATCGATGCTTCTCTGATGCCGGCATCGTGACCCTTGACTTCGTCAAAGGTGATCTTGTCCTTTTCCTTACCGGTCAGCTTGTAGTAGACGGTTCTCAGAGCGGCTTCCATAACGCCTCCGGTAACACCGAAGATGACGCCGGCACCTGAGTAATCGCCCATGATGTCCTGATCCCATTCCTCATCCGGCAGACGGTTGAAGATGATACCGGAACGCTTGATCATTCTGGCCAGTTCTCTGGTGGTGATGACAGCATCGACATCGTCAATGCCGTTGACCTTTTCCTGTTCTCTCTGTCTCTCAAACTTCTTGGCAATGCACGGCATGACGGAAACTACGAAGATATCCTTGGGATCATAGCCATGTTCCTTGGCCCAGTAAGACTTGATGATGGCGCCCTGCATCTGATGCGGGGACTTGCAGCTGGACAGATGCGGTAACAGATCCGCATAGTTGTATTCAGCGTAGTTGACCCAGCCCGGTGAGCAGGAAGTGATCATCGGCAGCACGCCGCCTTCAGTCAGACGGTGCAGCAGCTCGGTGCCTTCTTCCATGATGGTCAGGTCAGCGCCGAAGTTGACGTCATAGACTCTCTCGAATCCCAGTCTTCTTAAGGCTGCGGTCATCTTGCCGGTTACCGGAGTGCCGACCTTGTAGCCGAACTCCTCACCCAGGGCAGCTCTGACTGCCGGAGCAGCCTGAACGATGACATGCTTGCCTTCCGCGAAGGCCTTGTCGATCTTGTCGATTTCGGAATGTTCCATCAGAGCGCCGGTCGGGCAGACGTTGACGCACTGACCGCACTGAATGCACGGTGAATCGGCAAAGCTTCTGTTTTCAGCCGGTGAGACGAAGGTCTTGAAGCCTCTGTTCTCAAAGCCGAGAATTCCCAGTCCGTGGGCATTGGAGCATCTGGCGATGCAGCGGCCGCACAGAATGCACTTGGAAGTGTCTCTGATCAGAGCCGGAGCAAGCTGGTCATAATGAGTCTCGCTCTTGACGCCGGCAAAGGCGTTTTCTCTGGCGCCGGTGAGCTGAGCGACATGCAGCAGCTCGCAGTGGCCGTTCTTGTCGCACTGCTGGCAGTTCAGTGAGTGATTGGACAGCAGCAGTTCAACGCTTCTTCTTCTGGCTTCGGTAGCCTTCGGAGTTGAGATCCTGATCTCCATGCCTTCAGAGACCGGGTAGACACAGCTGGCAACCAGTCCTCTGGCGCCGGTAGCTTCAACTAAGCAGACACGGCAGGAACCCTGATTGCATTCGCCATGATTGAATGAACATAAGGAAGGAATTTCATATCCGCATTTCTTGGCGGCTTCCAGGATGGTCAGCGAACTGTCAACCTGATAGGGAATGCCTTCAATCTTGATATTAACTAATGACATTTCGTTTACCTCCTATCTCTTGGAAATGGCGCCGAACTTGCAGAATGAGATGCAGGTTCCGCACTTTACGCACTGGCTGGGATCGATGTGCATTGAAGCCAGCTTATGGCCCTCAGGTATGTAGTCGGTTCTGGTAATGCAGGAAGCCGGGCAGTTGCGGGCGCACATGCCGCAGCCGATGCACTTGTCAGGATCAATTACGTATTCCATGAGGTTCTTGCAGACA
>JAGAFL010000024.1:0-4748 GCA_017612595.1 Erysipelotrichaceae bacterium
AGATCATGCTCCCTCATCTTCTCCAGTACGCGTTCATATCTGTTCATAGTCCAACCTCCCTTATTCAATAAAGACTATACCATAAAAGAGCGGCCTTAAGGCCTTGCGGTTTTGTGAAACGGGCACAAAGTGATAGAATAACAGTATGAAGAAACTGTTACCTGCCTTAGCGGCGTTATTCATATTGGCCGGCTGCAGCCGTCAGCCCGTCTACCCTCAGCCTCAGGGAAATACCAGCGACATGACCGGTTATAACGGCCTGGTCAGTGAGCAGTTCGTGGACATCGATCTGGACGGCATCATGGCGCTCTTTGAGCAGAAGAAGACGGCGATCATTTATTTCGGCTACGCCAGCTGTCCCTGGTGCAACGCCCTGATCCCGGTGCTCAACGAGGTCTCTGAGGAAAAGCAGATGCGGCTGTACTACCTGGACTGGCACGCTGACATCAACTATCAGAACGAGAAGATCTTCGACATCGTCGATCTGTGCGATGAAGCCGGTCTGGTCGATGAGCACAACGACGACGGCACCGGCGTCTTCTACTTCCCTACCGTGCTGTACATCAGGGATGGCAGGCCGGTGCTTCTGCACTCGGGTACGGTGGCCGGACACGACGGCAGCCAGGGCGGACTGTCCCAAAAGCAGACCGCCAGGCTGAAATACATGCTGGAAAAGGAATTTGATTCTTTAATCATCAAGTAGATTAAAGGTATAATTTATTTATGGGAGAAACGATGAGGAAAAGACTTGCTGTCATCCTGGGGCTGCTCATGATGCTGCTGGGTGGTTGTTCCGGCGGCCGGATGGCCCGCAAGGACCCCTTGAAGATCGTCAAGCTGTTTGAACAGAAACAGGCCTTCGTTCTGCTGGTCAAAAGAGACGACTGCGATACCTGCCGGTCGCTTTACGAAAACATGGAAAAGCTGGTCAGCGAGCATAAGCTGGACATCTATTACCTGACCGCGACGGAAGAAATGGTCGAAGATGACGACATGAACAACCTGATCAACAACTACCTCTATTATCTGGAGGTAACGCCCACGACCTATCTGATCAACAACGGAAAGGTCATCGACATGAAGGAAGGATTCATCGAATACGATGAAATGGTGAACTGGCTTGCAGGCTACGGCTACATTGAAAGATAACACCCTGCAGACTGCCCTGAGCAGAGAGGAACTGGTCAGCCAGCTGAAGCATCTGGGAATAACCGCGGACATGACTCTGGAGGTCCACTGTTCCCTCAGAAGCGTCGGCTTCATCATCGGCGGAGCCGGCAGTTTTGTCGACGCCCTGCTGCAAGTGCTCAGCCAGGGAACCCTGGTCATGGCCTGCCAGAACGTCGACAACAGCGAGCCGCTCAACTGGGTCAACCCGCCCATCGCCCTCAATCTGACTGACAAGGTCAGAGAGAACATGCCGGCTTACGACATCTACCACTCCGACGTTCATTTCATGGGCGCTCTGGCCCTTGACCTGCGTTGCCGCAAGCAGACCTGCCGCTCCTATCATCCCAACTGCGCCTTCATCGCCAATGGCAAGGATGGCCGGGAATTAATGGCCAGACAGCCCCTCAACTTCCCCCTGGGACACGGTTCACCGCTGGAGAAACTGTACAACAACGACAATGCCTGGATCATGCTGGTAGGCGTTGACTACGACCGGGCAACCGGCCTGCATTACGCCGAGAGCATCTCCGAGATCCGCCCGATCGTTCTGCAGGGCGGCGCCGTCAACGTCAACGGCAGAACGGAGTGGAAGAAGTATCTGGACTATGATCTGGACTGTGACGATTTCCCTGAACTGGGAAGACAGATGGAAAGAAGAAAGATGGTAAGGATCGGCAAGATCGGCAGCGCCCAGGTGAAGCTGTTCAACTTCCGCCAGGCTTCCGACTTTGCCCTGGAATATTTTAGGAATCTTTAGAAAGAGAAAGATAAGTTATGCTGATTTACATTGACCCTCAGAGCTATACCAACCGCTACATTAAGGAGATCACCGTTCCCGGCCTGCCGGCTGACTGCCGGCTGACCAGCGATCTGAAGGATCTTAAGGACATCGACATCTACGTCGCCGGCTTCGGCCAGGTGACCGAGGAGATGATCGAAAAGGCCACCAACCTCAAGGTGATCGTCCGCAATGCCGTCGGTACCGACAACATCGACAAGATGGCCGCGGCCCGCCGGGGCATTCCGGTCTACAACCTGCCGTTAGTCAACTACGAATCGGTGGCGGAGATGACCGTCGGCTTCATGATTGCCTGCGGCCGCTACATGGTCTTCAACCACATGAACAATGTCAATAACACTGAGGTCAACTACTATACCGACTACCAGGGTCAGGAACTTTACGGCCGCACCTTCGGCATCATGGGCTTCGGCCACATCGGAAAGAGGGTGGCGGAGATCCTGCAGAAGAGCTTTGACGCCAAGGTTCTGATCTACGACCCCTATGTCAGCGCCGAGAAGGCGGAAAAGCTGGGAGTTAAGAAACTGGACGACTACCATGAACTGCTTAGGCAGAGCGACTTCGTCTCCATCCATACCCCGCTGACCGAACAGACCCGCAACATGATCAACGCCGAGACGCTGAAGCTCTGCAAGCCCAACTGCATCATCGTCAATGCGGCCCGCGCCGGTATTGTTGATGAACAGGCGCTCTACGAAGCTCTGGCCAGCCGGCAGATCTTTGCGGCGGCGGATGACGTTCTGGAGAACTATAAGGACAACAGGCTGTTCACCCTGCCCAACTTCATCGGCACCTCCCATGTCTGCGGCAATTCCGCCCAGGCCAGACGGAGAGTCGGGGAACACCTTTTGGAAAGACTTCTGACGGAGATCGAAAAGATCCGTCAGGAAGAGGAAAACCGGAAAAAGGAAGAAGACGTCAGATAAGGACGTCTTATTTCTATCATTAACGACCAGGAGGAAACGGAAATGGCATTTGACTTCAAGAAGGAATACAAGGAGTTTTATCTGCCTTCAGCAAAGCCGGAGATCGTAAATGTGCCAAAGGCCAGTTACCTGGCCGTTCAGGGCAAGGGCGATCCCAATGACCCGGACGGCGAATATCAGAAGGCCATCGGCGTTCTCTACGCTCTGGCCTATACGCTGAAGATGAGCCATAAGAGCGATCATAGGATCGAGGGCTTCTACGAATATGTCGTCCCGCCACTGGAGGGTTTCTGGTGGCAGGAAGGCGTCGAAGGAATAGACTACGGCGACAAGTCGTCCTTCTGCTGGATCTCGGTGATCCGGCTGCCCGAGTTCATCACCGAAGAGGACTTTGACTGGGCAGTTGAGACGGCAACGAAAAAGAAGAAGCTGGACTGCTCGAAAGCTCAGTTTCTGACCATCGAGGAGGGGCTGTGCGTGCAGATCATGCACAGCGGACCGTTTGACGATGAGCCGGCCAGCGTGGCGCTGATGGACAGCTATCTGGAGGAAAACGGCTACGAAAACGACTTCTCGGATCAGCGGATGCACCACGAGATCTACCTGTCTGATGCCCGCCGGACGGAGCCGGCGAAATGGAAGACCGTGATAAGGCATCCGATCAGAAAGCGTATATGACAGATCATGGGCGGAGTCAGATATGATTCCGCTTTTCTGTCTCCGGCTTTTCTCAGGGAGGAAAAAACGGGTATAATAAAGATGTTTTAAAGAGGACAGGGATAATGAGACTGGCAATCGGAAATGACCATTCCGCGGTAGACATGAAACAGGAAATAATGGCTTATCTGCGGGATCTGGGCCATGAAGTCATCAATGTGGGAACTGACGCTTATGAAAACTGCGACGCACAGATCTACGGCTTTCTGGTCGCCAGAATGATAGCCGAGGGTCAGGCAGAGGGCGGAATTCTGATCTGCGGTACCGGCGTGGGCATTTCCCTGGCGGCCAACAAGCTGAAGGGCATCCGGGCAGCGCTGTGCAGCGATCCCCTGTCAGCCAGGCTGGCCAGGCAGCAGCTCAACGCCAACATCATCGCCTTCGGCGCCCGCGTCGTCGGGGTTGAAAAGGCCAAGATGATCGTTGAACAGTGGCTTAGCGCTGAATATCAGCCGCCGGGAAACCAGTCTGCCCTTGATAAGATCAGAGAAATAGAAGAAACTCAGCATCTTGAAGCTGTAGGAGAAAAGGAATATGAAAGCTGACAACTGTCTTTTATGCCATCAGGCGGCCTGCAGTAAGGCCTGCGGCAAGCTGGATCCGGCCAGGATCCTCAGAAGCCTGTATTTTGAAAACCAGACCGGCGCCCTCAGCCTGCTGGCTGAGGCTGAAGGCTGCGAAAACTGTGAGGGCCGCTGCGAAGCTGCCTGTCCGGCCAAGGTCAGGATCAGGGAAACGCTGGCGAGCCTGAGAAACAGGGGTCCGGTCAATAGGAAAGCCAACTACGAACTGCTGAAGACGGACTTCTGCGGCTTTGAACTGGAGAATCCCTTTCTGCTTTCCTCCTCGGTAGTAGCCTCCACCTATGAAATGTGCGCCCGGGCCTTTGAGGCCGGCTGGGCGGGAGCGGCCTTCAAGACCGTCTGCCTGATGGACATCCGGGAAGCTTCACCGCGCTTTTCCGCCATCCGGGGCGACAACGGCCGGATCATCGGCTTCAAGAACATCGAGCAGCTTTCCGACCACACCCTGATCGAGAACATCGACATCTTCAGAAGGCTGAAGAAGGACTATCCTTCCAAGTTCTTACTGGTCTCCTTCATGGGCAGAAACGATGAGGAGTGGGCTTATCTGGC
>JAGAFL010000025.1:0-3692 GCA_017612595.1 Erysipelotrichaceae bacterium
GCACTGTTTTACATCGTGATACGTCATATTGTCCTTCTTGACGAAGGGCGCAAGGTAAGTATCAAAAGATGAGAATGCCTGCGCACCGGCCCATTCGTTCTGCATGATGCCCAAGAAGTTGACCATCTGGTTGCACAGGGTGGACAGGTGCTTGGCGGGGGCAGAGGTGATCTTGCCCGGCACGCCGCCCAGACCTTCCTGGATCAGCTGCTTGAGGGACCAGCCGGCGCAGTAGCCGGTCAGCATGCTCAGGTCGTGAATGTGGAAGTCGCAGTTGCGGTGGGCGTTGGCGATCTCCTGGTCATAGACCTCGCTGAGCCAGTAGTTGGCGGTGATGGAACCGGAGTTGTTGAGGATCAGGCCGCCGACGGAATAGGTGACGGTGGAATTTTCCTTGACCCGCCAGTCCGTGGCCTTGACATACTGGTCGACGATCTCCTTGTAGTCCAGGATCGTGGACTTCATGTTCCTGATCTTTTCTCTCTGCTTGCGGTAGAGGATGTAGTTCTTGGCTACGTCGTTGTAGCCGGCCTGGGACAGGACTCTTTCGGCACTGTCCTGAATGTCTTCGACGTCGATCTTGTCGTCCTTGATCTTCGGCTCAAAATCGCTGGTGACCATTAAGGCCAGCATGTCGATGACGCTGGGATGGTACTGCCTTCCGGTAGCGTCGAAAGCCTTGGTAAGGGCTGCGGAAATCTTCTTGATGTCAAAATCGACAATGGTGCCGTCTCTCTTAATAACCTGATACATGACCTTATCCTCCCTATCTCAAATATGTTGTCTTGTTAACGGTCTGTACTTCTCTAAGCATGTCTTCCATCTCCTGCTGGCTGTAGCCTTCAACTTCCGGATTGATCAGGTTGCCGCTGTTGCGGAAGGTCTGCAGGTAATACCTGCTGCCTTTGATCATCCGGGCGATCTGCTTCAGATCCTCGGCAGTATGGAAGTCCTTCACCACGGTGGTGCGGAATTCGTAGTCGATGCCCGACTTCTTCAGAAAGTCGATCGACTTGCGGAAGTTTTTCAGCTGACTGTCGCTGATGGCGACGCCGGCTGTGGAAGCGTATTTCTCCCAGGTATTCTTGATGTCCATGGCTACGTAGTCTACGTTGCCGCTCTCAACGGCCTTCTTGAGCTGCTGGGGCAGCGAACCGTTGGTGTCCAGCTTGACCAGATAGCCCATGGCCTTGATCTTGTCAATGAAGTCGAAGATTCCCGGCTGCAGCAGCGGTTCGCCGCCGGTGATGCAGACCCCGTCCAGCAGGGTGGTGCGTTTCTGCAGGAATTCCAGGACTTCGTCCGGGTTGTAGAACGGATAGCCTTCGGGAATGAAGACCAGATCCTTGTTGTGACAGAAGGGGCACTTGAGGTTGCAGCTGGCGGTGAATACCGTACAGCCGACCTTGCCCGGATAGTCAAGCAATGTCAGCTTCTGCAGACCGGCGATCTTCAGATGCTGGTAGGAATCGTCAACCGCGAAGCTGCGGGAATTGGCCGTCAGCTGACCGAGCAGATCTTCGCTTTCCTCCTTGACGCCTTCGAGCAGCTGATTGGTGCACTCGTTGCGGATCTTGTAGAGGTTGTTGATGATCTCCCGGGATGAGGACGTGGTATACAGGTGCTTGATGCGCTTATCCTGCTGATCGCTGACCACTTCGATGTAGCCGGTGTCCAGAAGCTTCTGGATGGTCTTGGTGGTCGTGCCCTTGTCCAGCTCGGCGTAGGTGGCCAGCTGCTGAGCCGTCAGTCCCTCATGCTCGTTGATGATGATCAGGGACAGCATCTGACCGGAGCCGATGTCATAGTCGGCCAGATGCCGGTCAAAGTACTTGTTGACGTTCCTGTAGAGCGCAGAAATATTAAGCAACAAATTGTTCTTATCTTCTGTCATATCTATTGCTCCGAAAAAAATGGCGAATTAGTTGCGTTTCCAACTATCTTCCTCTTCATTCTACAAGGGCCAAATTTCTTTTTCAAGAGTCTTGCCCGCAAAATTCTGAAAAATCGACGGGGGTTTTGTTATAATTTAGTTGGTGATGAAAATGATAAAAAAGGAACATTATGGAAAATTCCACAATAACGAGATTTCTGTCTATACGCTGACCAACCGCAACGGCGTCAGCCTTTCGGTGACCGACTTCGGCGCCACGGTCCTGAGCCTGCTGGTTCCCGACCGCCAGGGCAACCTCGCCGACGTGGTCCTGGGCTATGACCGGCTGGAAGGCTACAGCGAGGAAAACGGCGAGTTCATCGGCTGCGTGGTTGCTCCCAACGGCAACCGCATCGCCAGAGGCACCTTTGAGCTTAACGGCGTCCGATACCACCTGGACATCAATAACGGCGTCAACAATCTGCATACACACTTTGAGCTCGGCGCCGCCAAGAAGGTCATGGACGTCCAGATGAAGGAAGACGAGATCGTCTTCAGGTGCTGCTTCGGCGACATGGAAGCCGGCCTGCCGGGCAACCGGATGTTTTCCGTCAGCTACCGGCTGGACGATGAGAACCGTCTGATCATCACCTATGCGATGAATTCCGACAAGGACACCATCTTCAATCCGACTCAGCATTCCTACTTCAACATGGCCGGCCACGATTCCGGCTCCATCCTCACTCAGCAGCTGCAGCTGGACTGCGACTGCTTCACGCCGGTCGACGAGACGCTGATCCCCACCGGGGAGCTGAGACCGGTTGAGGGAACGCCCTTTGATTTCCGCCAGATAAAGGAGATCGGCCGGGACATGGACCTGTCCGATGAGCAGCTGGGATTCGGAAAGGGCTATGACCACAACTTCGTGATCAACGGTTACGACTGTACGTTAAGATACTTCGGACTGCTCAGAGATCCGGCCAGCGGCCGGGAAATGCACTGCTATACCACCCAGCCTGGCGTTCAGGTCTATACGGGAAACTATCTGGAGAGAGCGGATGGCAAGCAGGGCATGAAATATCATCCCAACTACGGCGTCTGCCTGGAGACCCAGTATTTCCCCGATACCGTCAACCACCCCGATTTCCCGCAGGCGGACATGAAGGCCGGGCAGACGGTTACCTATCAGACGGTCTACGAATTCCGGTGGTAAGGTGAAGAAAGTCTATCTGATGCTGACGAGATCCTCTACCGAGATCTCCACTTTCATAAACATGTTTACCGGAGCGGAGTACACCCACTCTTCCTGTTCGCTGTCGGAAACGCTGCAGCCGATGTATTCGATCGGCCGGCGCTTCACCTTCCTCAACTGGCCGGCCCACATCAAGATCGAACCGTTTGACTGCGGCTTCTACTGGTGGCACCGCTGGGCCAGGGTGGGCATCTACAGCCTGGAGGTATCCGATGAAGGATATGAAAGGATGCAGCAGTTCATCGACAGCCAGTTTGCCCGGAACGTTCAGTTCGCCTTCCTGGGGATGGCGAACTGCGCAATCGGCAGGCTGAAGGAATACGAAGGCAAGATGTTCTGTTCCCAGTTTGTGGCCAATGTTCTGAAGGCCAGCGGCGAGATCGACATCCGGAAGGAGCCTGCCCTGTTTCATCCGGTGGATTTCCTGAGAATAAAGGGAATCAGAGAGCTCTACCGGGGCCGGATCAGAGATCTCAGGAAACTGTTGGCAGAAAAGGGAAAGATAGAATGAAAAAAGCGGCTGATGCCGCTTTTTACTTCAAATGGTCGGAATGACGGGATTTGAAC
>JAGAFL010000026.1:0-6978 GCA_017612595.1 Erysipelotrichaceae bacterium
GGGTATTCTCCGACGGCCTGCACCAGGCCATCGAAGCCAAGGAGAACGTCCCCATCAAGCAGGAGACCTCCACCCTGGCCACCATCACCTACCAGAACTTCTTCCGTCTCTACAACAAGCTGTGCGGCATGACCGGTACGGCCAAGACCGAGGAAGAGGAATTCATCTCCATTTACAACATGCGGGTCACCGAGATCCCGACCAACCGTCCGATCATCCGTACTGACTACCCCGATGCCATCTTCGGCACCAAGCGGGCCAAGTACGAAGCCCTGATCCGCGACGTCATGGAAAGACACAGCAAGGGACAGCCGGTATTGGTCGGCACCATCTCCGTCGAAGTTTCCGAATTCATCAGCAAGATGCTTTCCCAGCGGAAGGTCAGGCATGAGGTCCTCAACGCCAAGAACCACAAGCGTGAGGCTGACATCATCGCCAAGGCCGGTCTGAAGGGCGCCGTCACCATCGCCACCAACATGGCCGGCCGTGGTACCGACATCAAGCTGGGGCCGGGCGTCGTCGAGCTGGGCGGCCTGGCCGTCATCGGCTCGGAAAGACATGAATCCCGCCGTATCGACAATCAGCTGCGCGGCCGTTCCGGCCGTCAGGGCGACCCGGGCTGCTCGCAGTTCTACGTCTCCCTGCAGGATGAGCTGATGGTCCGCTTCGGCAGCGAAAGGATCACCGAGATGTTCAACCAGCTGGGCGATACCTCCATTGAGTCCAAGATGGTCTCCAAGGCCATCGAGTCGGCGCAGAAGCGCGTTGAAGGCAACAACTTCGACGTCCGCAAGACCCTGCTGGAATACGACGATGTCCTGCGCCAGCAGCGTGAGACCATCTACCAGCAGCGTGACGAGATCCTGGAGCATCCGGATGTTCACGGTGTGGTCGAGTCGATGTTCCAGCGCGTCGCTGACGAACTGGTCGAGGCTCACCTGGATCCGACTTCCAAGGCCGGCACCGTTGACAAGCAGACCCTGATCGAGGCGCTGGCCAAGATGAACGCTTCCGCTGAGGAAGCCAGAAAGGCCATCGAGCCGCTGAATAATGTTGAAGACATCAAGGACGCGGCCTTCCAGGTACTCTGGAATGACTACGAGAAGAAGATCGAGGAGATCAAGCCGGAGATGACCAAGATCGAGAAGGTCATGGTCCTCAAGATCATCGACGCCAAGTGGATCGACCACATTGACCTGATGAGCAAGCTGAGAGACGGCATTCACCTGCGCTCCTACGCTCAGGACAACCCGCTGAAAGCCTACACTTCCGAAGGCTACGAGATGTTTGAAACGATGATGAACAACATCTCCCGGGAAGTCGTCAGCTTCTGCATGAACTGCCGCATCACCATTGAAAGGAAGTAATCGGAAATGGAACTGTATGAGATCAGACAGGGAATCAGCAACTGCGCCGAACGCTTTAACAAGCTGAAGGAGTCTCTTTGACACCGCTGCCAGACAGAAGCGCAGTGAGGAAATAAGCCAGATGATGCTTCAGGACGGCTTCTGGGACGACCGCCGGAAGGCCCAGGGACTGATCAATGAAGCCAACCACAACAACGAACTGATCAGCCGGATGAAGGCGCTGGACAGCAGCATTGCCGATGTGCAGGCGCTACTGGCTGATCTGAAGGATGAAGGCGATCCGGAAATGATCATGCTGGTGGAAGAGGAATACCGGCAGATCGCCCGGGAATTTGAGGACTTCGAGATCGGCGTACTGCTGTCGCACCCCTACGACCAGTACAACGCCATCCTGGAACTGCATCCGGGAGCCGGCGGCACCGAGAGCCAGGACTGGGCGCTGATGCTGTACAGGATGTACAGCCGCTACGCCGCCCTGAAGGGCTTCAAGGTAACGCTGCTGGATATGCTGGACGGCGAAGAAGCCGGCATCAAGTCCTGCAGCATGCTGATCGAAGGCTACATGGCCTATGGCTATCTCAAGGGTGAGCGGGGCGTCCACCGCCTGGTGCGCATTTCCCCGTTTGACGCCGGCGGCCGCAGGCACACTTCCTTCGCCTCCGTCGACGTGATGCCGGAATTCAACGACGACATTCAGATCGACATCAAACCGGAAGACATTGAGGTGGAGACTCACCGGGCTTCCGGAGCCGGCGGTCAGCACATCAACAAGACCGACTCGGCGGTCAGGATCATCCACAAGCCGACCGGCATCGTGACCACCTGCCAGTCGGAGAGAAGCCAGATCCAGAACCGCGAACGGGCGATGAACATGCTCAAGAGCAAGCTCTACCAGCGCTACATCGAAGAGCAGGAAGCCCGGATGGCGGCCATCAAGGGCGAGCAGAAGAAGATCGAGTGGGGATCCCAGATCCGCAGCTACGTCTTCTGCCCCTACACGCTGGTCAAGGATCACCGGACTAATTATTCGGAGAACAACGTTGACCGGGTGATGAACGGCGAGATCGACGAATTCATCTACGCCTACCTCAAGAGCACGATCGAGAATTAAAATTTGTTTATTCTTGAAGCAATTCAAGTTATAATAAAAGAAAGGTATAGAAACGGAGAGCAATATGAGTGAAATAATTAAGAACGAAGAAGATTTGGAAAAGATTATTTCAGACATGGACAACATTGACGGTCCGGACATGGCTGATGTTCCCTTATTCCAGGAAACAGCCTTTGAGACACCGTTCGCTCATGCCGAAAGGCCCAAGACCACTTATACATCCAGAGTCACCTCAGGCGTAGATGACGAGACAACCGTCATCGGCGCTTCCACCGTAGTCAACAGCAATGTCACCTGCGGCGGCAACATTGAAATCAGGGGCTCCATCATGGGCAAGCTGGTCGTTCAGGGAACGGCAGTCATCTACGGAAGCGTAGAGGGCGACATCGAAGCCGGCGAACTCACCATCAAGAGCGAGGGCAAGGTCAATGGCAACATCGTCTGCCAGAACGACTTCACCATGGAACAGAACAGCAATACTGTCGGTAATGTCAACGCCAAGAATGCCTCGATCGAGGCTGCCATTCAGGGCAACGTCGACGTCGTTTCCGTTCTGAGGATCGGCGGTTCCGCCATCATCAACGGCGACATCACCGCGGAAAACCTGTCAGTAGACGGCGGCGCCGTTATCAACGGACGCCTGACGATCAGACGGTAAGGAGTAAGTTATGAGCGAAATCATTGAAAACAGCAAGACCATAATCGGTTCATCAACCGTTATCGAAGGCCTGGCCGGGACGATCACCTGCGGTGGTGACGTCGAGCTGAAGGGCCAGTTCAACGGAACTCTGAAGTCTGAGGGCAACGCCTACATTTCCGGCTCCCTGCAGGGCAGCATCAAGGCCAACGACATCCTGATCGTTGACGGTGCCAAGATCGACGGCACCATTACCAGCCGCGCCACCCTGACCGTGGAGAAGGGCAGCAAGATCTCTGCCGACCTGAAGGCCAAGAACGCCAGCATCGACGCTCTGGTCAACGGCAACATCGACGTCAACAATCAGCTGGATGTTCTCTCATCCGCTGAGATCAACGGCGCTGTCAATGCGGAGAGACTGTCAGTTGCGGCCGGCGCTCTGCTGGAAGGCAACATGGTCATCAAGCACAAGTAGAGATCAGAACCGCAGAAAATGACGAAGGAACGGCAGAAGCCGTTCTTTCTTTCGGCCAGGCAATTGAACGAAGGGGGAAAACAGAGCATAATACAGTTAATGAAAGACAGGAGGACCGCAGATGACCGTTGACTACCAAAACCGCGCCCAGATGGACGCATCCGGATTCGTGCTGCTGTCGGACTACGTTCCCGAGATAATCCAGGAGATCCGCTATTTCTCCAGCTTCAACTTCGTCGGTGACCCCATCGACGGCTATGAGGAGCCGGTGGCCATCATGACCAGGGAAGCGGCTCGGGCCGTCAAGGAGATCGCCAGCCGGGCGATCGTCTACGGTTACCGTCTGAAGGTCTTCGACGCCTACCGGCCGGCCAAGGCAGTCCGCCGCTTTGTGCTGTGGGGCATTGAGGATCTCGATCAGCGCATGAAGCCCTTCTTCTACCCCGACCTGGAGAAACAGGAACTGTTCGTCAGGGGCTACATCGCCTCCCAGTCTTCCCACAGCCGCGGCAGCACCATTGACCTGACCCTGCTGGACATGTCCACCGGCAGGGAAGTGGACATGGGAAGTCCCTTTGACTACTTCAGCGAGATCTCCCATCCCGATAACCGTTCGGTTACCCAGGAGCAGTATGATAACCGCATGTTCCTGCAGGACATGATGGTTAAGGGCGGCTTCCGGCCGTACGACTGCGAGTGGTGGCACTTCACGATGGAGAACGAACCCTATCCTGACACCTACTTCGAGTTTCCCAACTGCAGACAGTCGCTTAAACGGTAGAAAAGACAAAACAAAAGCCTCCGGAATTCCGGAGGCTTCTTTGTGTTTCGCTGATTAATGCAGATTCTTGACTTCCAGCAGCTTGTTCCGTAATTCGGTTTCCAGCTTGCGGAGCTCGACCTCGGCGGCAGCGCGTCTTTCGCGGCCCTCGGTCTGGATCTTGAGAACTTCGTCCAGGGTCTCGATCAGGGACTTGTTGGTGAACTGCAGAGTCTCAAGTTCGACAATGCCCTTTTCGCTGGCTTCGGCAGTGGCGATGGTGCCCTGCTTCAGAGCTTCGGCATTCTTCTTGAGCAGTTCGTTGGTCATGGCATCGACGGCCTTCTCGGCTTCGATGGCTTCCTGAGAATGGGACAGGCCCAGAGCGATGACCATCTGGCTCTTCCACAGCGGGATGGTGTTGACCAGGGTGGACTGGATCTTCTCAGCCATCAGGGTGTCGTTGTTCTGGATCAGCCTGATCTGGGGTGCCATCTGGATGGAGATCATCCGGGTGAGTTCCAGGTCATGGAGCTTCTTCTCGAAGCGGTTGATCAGGTTGGCGTAGTCGTTGGCTCTCTGGGAATCTTCGGTAAGACCGGTTTCCTGAGCGGTGGCGACCAGCTTCGGCAGTTCGACTTCCTGAGCGTATTTCAGTTTCTTCTGACCGGCCAGGATGTACATGGTCAGTTCCTTCTTGTTGATCTCGTTCTTGTCGTAGAGTTCATCCAGCAGGGCGATGTCCTTCAGCAGCTGGATCTGGTGGCCTTCCAGCAGATCGCAGATCTTGTTGACGTTGACTTCGGCCTTGTCATACTTGGCCTTGAGTCCCTGGACCTTGTTGGCAGACTTCTTGAACCAGGACTTGATGCCCTTTTCCTGATTGTCGATCTCAAAGCCCTTCAGTTCGACGACCAGGTCGGAGATCATGTCGCCGATCTGACCGAGGTCCTTGGTCTTGACGTCGTTCAGGGCGTTGGACGAGAAGTCGGCGACTTTCTTCTGGGCATCGGAACCGTAGGACATGATGATGTCGGTCTGGGTGATGTCGATCTTCTCAGAGAATTCATCGACCATCTTCTGGTCGGCCTCTGTCAGCATGGAAGTGTCCAGCTTGGCCGGCTGAATGTCTTTCTTTTCCTGTACAACAGGCTGGTCCACAGCCTGATCGGCCTTGGATTCTAGTGTTAAAACAATTTCCTCATTATTATCCATTGATCATTTCCTCCATTGTTTTCTGTTTAATTATATCTAACTTAAATCGAAGTCTTCAAGCAGCAGAACGTCGATGGCGGCCTGGGGGTCGTTAAGAACGCGCTTGGACTGATTCAAGATAGCGGCTTCTACCATGTTGCGGGACAGACGGCCGTTGCCGGAACGGACGGAGTCGTTTTCCTGGACCTTGGTGAAGTAGGCGGTCAGAGCTTCGGTGGCTCCCTCGTCGATCTTGTATCCGGCGCTCCTGGCGTTGATCTGGGCGATGCCGAAGAGCTCCTCACCGGTGTAGTCCGGGAATTCGATCTGGTTGGGGAAACGGGACTGCAGACCGGAGTTGGAAGTCAGGAAGGTCTTCATCTCCCGGGTGTAGCCGGCCAGGATGACGATCAGGTCCTCGCGGTTGTCCTCCATGGCCTTGACCAGCGTGTCGATGGCTTCCAGGCCGAAGGAGTCGTTCTCACCGCGGTAGAGCGAATAGGCTTCATCGATGAACAGGATGCCGCCGATGGCGCTCTTGATGACCTGCATGGTCAGCGGCGCGGTATGACCGACGTACTTGCCGACCAGATCGCTGCGCGATACTTCGATCAGCTGACCGTTGGAGAGCACGCCGATGGCCTTGAGGTACTTGGCCAGGATGCGGGCGATGGTCGTCTTGCCGGTACCGGGGTTGCCGGTGAAGATCATGTGCTTGGAGACCTCAGTGGTCTTCAGGCCCTGGGACTTACGCAGCTGCTGAGCAGCGTAGAAGTCCTGCAGGGAGTAGATGTACTTCTTGACTTCGGTCAGGCCGACCAGCTGGTCGAGTTCCTTGCGGACTTCCTCGATGGCATTGTCGACGATCACCGGAAGGTACTTGTCAAAGGGGTCGTCATTGATGAACAGCTGGTTGTCGCGGTAGCTGATCACGGCATTCTGGGTCTCGTTGACCAGATTCTGCAGCTTGTATTCGGACAGGCCGTTGTACAGCAGGGTGATCAGGTTGACCAGGAAGCCGGCGTTTTCGCCGTTGTAGCGGTCGCGGATGTAGTCGTTCATCGACTCATCGGCTTCCAGTAACAGGTTCAGCGTGGTCAGGCAGCGGGTCTTCAGAGCGCCCAGCTTCCTGGGGAAGATCCTGATCATGTCATCAACGCTCAGATCCCGGGTAACCAGGGAATCGGAGAGATTGTTGATGAAGCGGGAGCCGACGACGTTGAGCAGCTTGCTGGTCTTCAGCGAGGTGATGAAGATCAGATACTTGCCGGCAAAGCTCAATTGCTTGATGGTGTTCTTGGCCAGCGAGTTGGTGGTCTCCACCAGCTGCTTGTTGTTGAGGATGTAGCGCTTGGAAAGACTGAGCCTGCTTTCCAGAAGGATCTCTTCGATATAGGTCAGATAGCTGGCTGAGCAGTACTGGATGTTGTCGAA
>JAGAFL010000027.1:0-3274 GCA_017612595.1 Erysipelotrichaceae bacterium
GCAGGATGACTCCCCGATCGATATCACGGATGTCAAATTCGACTTCGATCCCGCGGATATCAAGGAAGGTTCCTACAACATCACCTTCGCCACCCAGGGCCGGGAATACAAGGTGGAGACAACCTCCCATCATGAAGTCGGCGACAAGGTCGGCCTGCTGTTCGGCCCGGATGACATTCACGTCATGCATAAGGAGGAAGGCGACGTATGAAATCCTTCTTCCGGATGAGCTATCCCTACATCCTCTGGATCGGGATCTTTATCGTCGCGCCGATGCTGATGATCCTGCTTTATGCGGTCACACACACCACGGGCGACTCCACCCTTGCCTTCCGTTTCACGCTGGACAATTTTGCCCGGTTCTTCAGTGACGCGACTTTCATGCGCGTACTGCTCACCAGCCTGCGCATCGCCCTGCTGACTACAGTCTTCTGCCTGCTGATTGGTTATCCGGCCGCCCTGTTCATCGCGAACCTGCCGGAACGCCGCCAGACCATGATGGTGCTGCTGCTCACGCTTCCCATGTGGATCAACATGCTCCTGAAGACCTACGCATGGCGCGGCATCCTGCTGAACTTTGATTTTGCCAGCGAAACCCGGGTTTTCATCGGCATGGTCTACGACTTCCTGCCTTACATGATCATCCAGATTCATTCCGCCATCAGTAAGATGGACAGCAACCTGCTCATCGCTGCTCACGATCTGGGTGCCAATCGGTGGAAGACTTTCCTGAAGGTCACCTTGCCGCTGAGCATTCCCGGGATCATCTCCGGCATCACGCTGGTCTTCCTGCCCGCGGTCTCCAGTTTCGTCATTCCGAAACTGCTGGGCGGCGGCGACTATGTTCTGATCGGTAACCTTATTGAGATCTATTTTCTGACCGCAGGCGACTGGAACTACGGCAGCGCGATTTCCCTGATCATGGCGCTGATTATCATCCTTTCCATGTATCTGACGAAGAAGCTGGATCGCAGCGGAGAGGAGGACTGACGCATGAAGAAAAGGAAGTTCGGTTTTTCAAAATTCTTCTCTTCCGGCTATCTGGTCCTGGTGCTGCTGTTCATCTACCTGCCCATCGCGTACGTCGTCCTGTTCTCCTTCAACGATTCGAAGTCCCTTTCCAATTTCACGGGCTTCTCCCTGCGCTGGTATGAGAACATGTTCAACGACCGTACGATGCTTCAGAGCATCTGGTATACGATACTGGTCGCCGTCGTTGCCACAGTGATCTCCACCATTGTCGGAACCATTGCCGCCATCGGCCTGTCCAAATCCAAACGGGTCGTCCGCAACATCGTGCTGGAGATCAACAACCTGCCTGTCATGAACCCTGATATCGTCACAGCCATCGGCCTGATGCTCCTGTTCATCTCCGTCAAGTTCCAGCTGAGCCTCACCACGTTGATCCTCAGCCACATCTCTTTCTGTATCCCCTATGTGATTCTGACAATCATGCCGAAGCTGCGCCAGTTGGACGACAACGTCGCCGAAGCCGCACTGGATCTGGGAGCCACGCCATGGCAGGCCCTGACCAAGGTTATCATCCCGCAGATCTATCCGGCGATTCTCTCCGGCGCGCTGATCGCCTTCTCAATGTCTTTTGACGACTTCGTCATCTCCTTCTTTACCGCCGGCGTCGGGATCAACAACATTTCCATGTACGTTTATTCCATGAAGCGGTATAATCCCAGTGTCAACGCCATGTCCACCCTGATTGTCGTGGTGGTCACGCTGATCCTGATTACGGTGAATCTGATTCCCCGTATCAAAGATAAAAGAGTCCAAAAGGAGGAACCCCGAACATGAAAAAACTCATCTCTGCCCTGCTGCTCATCTGCCTGACCGTTCTGCCGCTGGCTTCGCTCGCGGCTGATGACGTCCTGAACGTCTATAACTGGGGCGAGTATATCGATAAACAGGTGATCTACGATTTCGAGAAGGAATTCGGCTGCCGCGTCAACTACAGCATTTTCTCCTCCAACGAGGATATGTACATCAAGCAGAAGGCCAATTCCTACGACGTCATGATCCCCAGCGACTATATGATCGAGCGTTTGCTGAAGGAAAAGCGCCTCCAGGCCATCGACAAGTCCGTCGTCACCAACCTGAGCGTGCTGACCGACGGCGTCCTGAACATGGATTATGACCCGGACAACACCTACAGCGTCCCCTATCTGTGGCAGACTGTCGGCATCGTCTATGACAAAACGAAGGTCGATCCCGCCAAAGTGGAGGAAAAAGGCTGGGACATCTTCCTGGATCCGGAACTGGAAGGCCACGTCTATATGTACGATTCCGAGCGCGACGCCTTTATGGTCGCCTTCAAAGCCCTGGGCTATTCCATGAACACCGAGAGCGAGGAAGAGATCCAGGCCGCCTTCGAGTGGCTCCGCAATATGGACAAGGCCGTGCATCCGTCCTACGTCACGGACGAAGTCATCGACTCCATGTGCAACGGTGAAAAGTGGCTCGCGCTGGTCTACAGCGGAGACGCCGCCTACATCCTCTCCGAGAACGAAGATATGGCTTACTGCACGCCCCGCCAGGGCACCAACGTGGCCGTTGACGCCATGGTGATCCCCGCCGACGCCGCCAATCCGGAACTCGCCAACAAGTTCATCAACTTCATTCTGGACTATGACAACGCCGTCCGCATCTCTGAGGAAGTCGGCTACGCTTCTTCCAACGCCCAGGTGCTTGAGGAGCTGTCCTCCGAAGGCGGCGCCTATGAAGGCAACGAAGCCTATATCCCCCGTTCCGACTATGACAAGGATGAAATGTTCCACGACAATGAAGTCCTCCGCAAGGAACTGTCCGAACTGTGGATCAAGGTCAAGCTGCACGAATGATATTTTCATTCTGAATCAAGGATTCTGTATCTGAATACGGGAGGAAAGCCCCCATGGACAATCAGGAACGTAAGCCGGTCATCTTCTCCGGCATCCAGCCCAGCGGCATGCTGACCCTGGGCAACTATATCGGCGCCCTGAGCCGCTTTTCCCAGCTTCAGGACGACTACGACTGCATCTACTGCGTCGTGGACGAGCACGCCATTACCGTGCGCCAGAACCCGGCGGATCTCCGCCGCCGCTGCCTGGAGCTGATCGCGCTGTATATCGCCAGCGGCCTCGATCCCGAAAAATCGATCCTTTACTGCCAGAGCCATGTCAGCGCCCACGCGGAACTGGCCTGGATCCTGAGCTGCTTCACCTATATGGGCGAGCTGAACCGGATGACCCAGTTCAAGGACAAATCCGCGAAGCACGCCGAAAAC
>JAGAFL010000028.1:0-12722 GCA_017612595.1 Erysipelotrichaceae bacterium
GCGGGTAGCCTTCGAACTGCTTAACGAAGTGACGGATAAGGAATACTGCGAAAGCTGGAACACCATCGCTGACAGATGCGTGGAAAGGATCAGAAAGATCTGCCCGCAGACCAGAATCCTGATCGGCGGCTACTACAACAACAGCGTGGTTGCGGTAAAGGACCTGCGGGAGCCTCATGACGCAAACATCGTCTATAACTTCCACTGTTACAACCCGCTGGTGTTTACCCATCAGGGCGCCTACTGGATCCCGGCCATGCCCCACGACTTCCGCATTGACATCGATGCGGATCTGGCAGACATGCAGAGGCTGACGCCGCAGGTCACCGGACGGCAGATGGCCGGATATGACGAAAACGAAGAAAAACTCAGCGCCGATTACTTCCGCGGACTGTTTGCCGAGGCGGTTCAGGTCGCTGAGGAAAGAGGCGTGCCGCTGTACTGCGGCGAATACGGCGTCATCAATCTGGCTGATGCCGGTCAGACTTTAAAGTGGCACCGGATGATCCATGAAGTCTTTGAGGAATACGGCATCGGCCGGGCGGCCTGGAGCTATAAGGAAATGGACTTCGGCTTCATCGACGAGCACATGAAGGATGTCCTGAACGACATCGTAAAACTGTTGTGAAAAAGGAAAGCAGCCGTGAGGCTGTTTTCCTTAGAGTATTATCCGTATTTCATGGCTCTTGCCGTCTTTTGGCAGCGGGAAAGAGGAGGAGATCAGACTGCCGTCAAGATAGAGCCGGGAATTTTCGCTCAGGCGGTAGGCGGCAGCGGCGTCAATTTCGACGTTCAGCTGCGTTCCCTGAACATTGAGCTGATAGGCGAAGTGCGGACGGTTGACGATGGGGCTGAAGGTAATGGTATCGCCGTCAATGTCGATGCCGCAGACTTCGTAGAGCGCCAGGGTGAGCCAGGAAGCCGTTCCGGAAAGGATCGGGCCGATGTTCTCGCCGGTCTGGGAGTTGTTGTACTGCGTGCAGAAACGCGGGTTGCCCTTCAGGACGAAGGGATCTTCCAGCGTCCGGTATGGCAGCGTCCTGTCGATCATGAAGAAGGCCAGGTCTTTCAGTCTCTGAGCCAGGGCGGGGTCGCTGATGCTCTTGGCCTTTTTCAGGGAAGCCACGGTGGCCATCATGGCGGCGTGCTTGAAGACACCGCCGTTTTCCCTGTCGCCCGGGAAATAGAAGGACGTGCCGGTAACAACGCCTAACAGGTCGTAATTGACCGGGGTGACCAGCTTCAGACCGGCGTCGGTCTTCAGATAGCGGTCGATGACATCCAGCATCGATCCGATCTGCTTCTCATCGGCCACGTCCGCCAGCAGAGCCCAGCTGAAACTGTTGAGGTAATAGGAACCGTCAATGTTCTCATCCAGGGACAGGCCGTCGCCGCGGCTGCCCAGATAGCGGTAAGGACGCTCGTCGTTGATCAGGCAGCGGGCAAAATAATCTTCCTTCCAGCAGTTGCTGAGGATGCTGTCGACGGTATCCTTTTTTATTTCCTCAGCCAGCTGTCTGATTGTTCCTTCATTGATCAGCTCAGCCAGATAAGCCGTGTTGTCAGCCGCAATCACCAGCAGGAAGGCGTTCATGACGCTCTCCGACTGGCTGTTCTGCAGCGGTGAGCCAAAAGGCTTACCGCTTTCCTCAAGCTGACGGTAGTAGAGTTCTTCCTTCTGCGGGCCGTCCATGACGTTTTTGTCCAGCCTCAGGGTGTCGTTCCAGTCGGCCCGGTCGAGCAGCGGAAGTCCGTGCTTGCCGACGGAGATCCTGCCTGAATAAACCAGGATGGCCTTAAGGGTATCGATGAGCCGGCGGGTCTGATCGCTGCCGGCCACCGCAAACGGCTTTTCCAGGAATTTACGGTCGCCGCTTAAGCGGACGTAACGGTAAACGGCCTGAACCAGCCAGAGCTGGTCGTCGGAGCACATGCCCGGTTCCTTGCCGCGGGTGGTGAAGTTGTGATAGGCGTAGCCCATTTCAAAGACGTTGACGATCCAGGAAGACAGCAGCTCTCTGACCAGGTCGTCCTTGCCCTGGCCGTGCAGATAGTACATCGAGGCAAAGAGGTCCTGGATCTCCCGGAAGCCGGTCTCCCGGTAGGACTTCTGCGTCCAGGCGAAGGAACGGGAAATATAGGTCTGATAAAGTACCTGGAAGGGCAGGTTATGGGAAAGATAGGCGTTGAGATCCCGGTCGTCAGTATTGACGGACAGGTAACGGCGGTAAGCGGCGGCGCTGTCAATGACCTTCTGCAGGGTAATGCCTAACTGCTCGGGGTCACGGTAGCGCTGATAAAGGCAGGCCAGCTGCTTTTTGAAGTCTTCGCGGACATCTTCAGGATCTTCGCACATGCCGACCAGTTCATCAATGAAGACGCTCTGACCGGGTTCAACGGCAAAGCTTTTGGCCATGGCGTAGAAGCTGGCAGCCCGGCGGCTATGGCTGTTGGAAAGCCGGAAGAGTCCTTCCGGACGCCCGTAGCTTCCGGAGCCCAGGAAACCGTTGACGTCGCTGGTGAATTCGTCCATGCCTTCCCCGTCCTTCAGCAGCATCGCAAAGCGCTTTTCCCCGTTGCACTGCTTGGGCTGATGATGGGCGCTGACCGCGATCGGCTTACCGTCGAAAGAACAGACTTCGCTTTCCACCACGACGTTGGCATAGATGATGTCGCTGGTCAGCGTGCCGGGATCGGTAATGCCGAACATGCCGGTGACTACGATGCGCAGATCACGGCGTTTTTCGCCGTTATTGGTGACCGCAATGCGCTGGGCCTCAACAGCGGACGGCATGCCGTCCTGCTGGGGAAGGATGAAGATGGTGCGCCTGATTTCCAGAGCGCCGTTAGTCTGATAGGTTATTTCCGTATAGTTGTTGTGATGAACGCAATAGGCTTCCCTGACGTTGCGCTGGCTGTCCAGCGAATAGAAGATCTGCCTGCCGTCTTCGGTCAGGTAGAACTGCCGGTTGGCCGTTTCCCCGTTGATGTCGGGATTGAGCTCGTAGCGGGTAGCCAGCACCTGCTTTTCCTGAGATGAGCGGAAAGAGCCGCGGCCGAAGTGGTCCAGAACGCTCTTGGGCGTGGTCTGCAGGGGATCGGGATAGTTTTCCCTATCGCCCAGTAACAGGTTGACGGCGTAGTGCGTGCCGATCAGCGATGACTTGAGGTCGATGCGCAGATTGCCGTCTTCATCCAGTTTTCCCGGCGCATTCAGCACGCTCTGCAGCACTTCGCTGATTCTTTCCTTTTCCGCGATCTTCAGTTCGACGCTTTGGCCGTCAGTCAAGAGCTGAATGTCCTGGCTGAGGGAATGAAGGATCTCGTTACCCTGCGCAAACAGATGCTGAAGCTGAGGGTCGTTCAGCAGCTTTCCGGCCACCGGCGCCCTAAAGGGCAGGCCGGTCACCGCAAAGATCCTCTCTTTGGCGGCGGAAAGCCAGAGGGCGTCGGTAAACGAGCACAGTCTTCCGGCAAAAACCTCTGAAGCGTGTTCAGAGGCTTGATTGGTTTCACTTCTGGCGGTCTGTGAGTTATAGATCATAGACTTCTCCTTCCGGGCTGAACGGTCAGCCCATGATGATTTCGACGTTTGCTTCCTTCGCGTCCGTCAGCGGCAGAGTACCGACCGGTACGCTCTGGCCATTGACCTTAATGGCTCTGACGCCTTTTTCCACGCCGTCGGGGTTGGTGACGGTGATGTGATACATGGTGCCGCGGAACAGACGGTTGACGGTGAACCGTCTGACGCCGTGGGGAATGCAGGGGTCGACCTTCAGGCCGTCATAATCCGGCTGGATGCCGAGGATGCCTTCGGTCAGAACGGTGAAGGTCCAGGCGGCCGTTCCGGTCAGCCAGGAGTTCTTGCCTTCGCCGAAAGTCGGAGCGTCCTTGCCGGCTACCATCTGGCAGTAGACATAGGGCTCGGTGCGGTGGATCTCGGATATCTCTTCCAGGAAGGCCGGGCAGGTCTTCTTGTAAAGTTCAAAGGCTCTGTCGCCATGACCCATGATGGTTTCCGCAAAGATGACCCAGGGATTGTTGTGGCAGAAGATGCCGGCGTTCTCCTTGTATCCGGGCGGATAGGAGGAGATCTCGCCGAGGTTCAGCCTGTAAGTGGTATAGGCGGGGTTGTTCAGGACGATGCCGAAGCGGGTGTCCAGTCTCTCCTTAACGGAATCAAGGGCTTTCTGAGCCTCGCCGGTTTCCACGCCGACGCCGGCCATGATGCACATGCCCTGCGGTTCGATGAAGATCTGGCCTTCGTCGCACTCATGGGAACCGACCTTCTGTCCGAAGGCGTCATAGGCTCTTAAGAACCACTCGCCGTCCCAGCCGCTTTCCAGAATGGTGCGGCTCATTTCCTCGACGGCTCCATAAGCCTTCTCAGCTTCTTCCGTAATGCCAATATGCTTAAGGATGTTGGCGTACTCACGGCCGTACTTGACGAACATGCCGGCGATGAAGACGGATTCGGCAACCGGTCCTTCGGACGGTCCGGTGATCTGGAAGGATTCGACCGGGTGTTCGGAGAAGCAGTTTAGGTTCAGACAGTCGTTCCAGTCGGCCCGGCCGATCAGCGGCAGCCGGTGGGGGCCGAGATTGTTAAGGGTATAGTTGAAACTGCGGCGCAGATGTTCCAGCAGGGTATCAGCCAGTTCGGGCCGGTTGTCGAAGTCGACCTTTTCCTTCAGGATGTCCCAGTCACCGGTCTCGCGGATGTAGGCATCGGTGCAGGCGATCAGCCACAGCGGGTCGTCGTTGAAACCGCCGCCGATGTCGGAGTTACCCTTCTTGGTCAGGGGCTGGTACTGATGGTAGGCGCCGCCGTCCGCCTTCTGGGTAGCGGCGATGTCCAGGATCCTCTCGCGGGCTCTTTCCGGGATCATGTGGACGAAGCCCAGCAGGTCCTGACAGGAGTCGCGGAAGCCCATGCCCCGGCCGATACCGGATTCGAAATAGGAAGCGGAACGGGACATGTTGAAGGTGACCATGCACTGATAGGCGTTCCAGATGTTGACCATGCGGTTGACGATCTCGTTGTCAGTTGCGACTTCGAAGCCGGCCAGCAGGCTGTCCCAGAAGTTCTTCAGCTGAGCCAGGCCGTTGTCAAACTGCTCGTCAGTCATGTATCTGTTCATTAACGCTTCGGCGTTCTTCTTGTTGATGACGCCCAGGGCGATGAACTTCTCCGCTACCGGCACTTCGACATAACCCAGACCCAGGATCACGGAGAAGGACTCTCCGGCCTTCAGGCTGAGATGGAAGTGATGGGCGCCGATGGGCTGCCAGCCGTGGGCGATGGAATTGTGGCAATGACCCTGAAGGACGGCTTCGGGAGCCTTCGGCGAACCGTAGACACCCATGAAGCTGTCACGGGAGGTGTCGAAGGAATCGACCGGCTTGCTGGCATAGAAGACGGCGTAGTGGTCTCTTCTTTCCCGGTATTCGGTCTTGTGGTAGATGGCGCTGCCTTCGACTTCAACTTCACCGGTGGAGTAGTTTCTCTGGAAGTTGGTGGAGTCGTCGGTGGCGTCCCACAGGCAGAATTCCACAAAGGAGAACATATCGAGTTCTCTGTCGGATCCCGACTCGTTATTTACGGTTACTCTCTGCAGAAGGATGTTGTCATGCTTCGGAACGTAGAGTTCCTGGCGGGCGGTAATGCCGTTCTTCTTTCCGGTGATGACGCTGTAGCCCAGGCCGTGACGGCACTCATAGCCGTCCAGCTGGCACTGGACCGGCTGCCAGCCGGGATTCCAGATGGTCTGATCATCCTTTATATAAATATGGAAGCCGTCCTGATCCAGCGGCAGGTTGTTATATCTGTACCGGGTGATCCTTCTCAGCTTGGCGTCCTTGTAGAAACTGTAGCCGCCGGCCGTGTTGGACAGCAGGGTAAAGAAGCTGTCGGATCCCAGATAGTTGATCCAGGGCAGCGGGGTTGCGTATTTTTCAATTACATACTCTTTATTAGTGTCATCAAAATGCCCGAATTTCATGCCAAACTCCTCTTTTCGCGCTTTTCCGTAACCGATTAAGTTAGTTTTACGCTCTTTCGTCTTAATAATAATGCCATTTTTAGCCAAAAACAACCAAAAAATAAAAATTTGTATGCGTTTTCAAAAAAAGTATTTACAAACTCCGAAAATGTGCTATGCTGAAACTGTGAAAACGATTAAGTGAACAGGGGGTTTGGGCAACAGATGGTCTCAATGAAGGAAATAGCCAAAAGCTGTAATGTCTCGGTTGCGACCGTTTCCAAAGCCCTGTCCGACAAGAAGGACATCTCCGAGGCCACCCGCGAGAAGATCAGAAAAGCCGCTGAAGAGATGGGCTACATGCTCAACGCTTCCGCCCGGGCTCTGAAGACCAACCGGACCAACAACATCGGCGTCCTGTTCGTCGACAGCATGTCCGCCGGTCTGGCCCACGAGTATTTCTCCGAGATCCTGGAGAGCTTCCGCTGGGCAGCCGAAGAATACGGTTATGACATTACCTTTATAAATAACCGTTTCGCCGGCATGACCTCCACGTATCTGAATCACTGCAAGTACCGCAACTTCGATGGTGTCGTCATCATCGTCGCCGACTTCAGCAGTCCCCAGATCCTGGAACTGGTCGATTCCGACATCCCGGCCGTCTCGATCGACTTCAACTACGATCACTGTTCATCGGTCGTCTCCGACAACACCAAGGGCCTGCGGTCGCTGGTCAAGTATGCCGCCTCCAAGGGCCACCGGAAGATCGCCTTCATCCACGGCGAGCTGACCGATGTCACCCAGAAGCGACTGGACGGCTTCTACAACACCTGCCGGGAGCTGGGCATCAGCGTCAACGAAGACTACGTCATTCAGGGACGCTACCACGACATCGACGAAAGCTACCGGCTGGCCAGACAGCTGCTGAGCCGGAAAGAAAAGCCGACCTGCATCATCTTCCCCGATGACTACTCGCTGATCGGCACCATCTCCCGTTTTAGGGAAGACGGCGACGATTCGCTGGACAGGATTTCCGTCATCGGCTACGACGGCATCAAGATGGCCCGCTTCCTGGGCATCACCACCTACCGTCAGGACGCTCAGTCACTTGGCCAGCTGGCCTGCAAGAGACTGGTCGATGCCATCGAGAATCCCGAAGGCATCCGTGAACATTCCGTAGTTGCCGGAGAGCTGATCGAAGGGCGGACCGTTCACGAAGTAAAGTAGTTATTGACTGCCAAGGCAGTGAATATAAATTAGTAATGAACTTAATTAACGAAGGAGGAAAACATGAAAAAGTTATTAAGTGCAATCCTTGCTGTACTGATGATCGTTTCATTAGCCGGCTGCACCAAGCCCGTTGAACCGACTCAGGAAGAAGGAAAGGTTCTGAATCTGTGGACCTGGAACGAAGAATTCTGGGGCTTCCTGGTAAAGTACTATGCCGATGAAAAGATCGACGAATACACCGTCAAGAAGGGCGATGTTACCATCAAGCGTACCACTTACGTTTCCGACAACATGGCTTACCAGAATGCTCTGGACGCTGCTCTGTTAGCTCAGGAAACTGCTGCTGCTGATGAAAAGGTCGACATGTTCCTTGCTGAAGCCGACTACATCATCAAGTACACCAACTCCGATGTTACCATGGATGTTACCAAGATCGGCGTTACCGATTTCTCCAACACCTATAAGTACACTGTTGAAGCTGCTTCTGACGCCAACGGCGTTGTCAAGGGCGTTTCCTTCCAGTGCTGCCCGTCAGCTCTGATCTACAGACGCTCCATCGCCAAGGATGTCTTAGGCACTGATGATCCGGCTGAAGTTCAGGCTAAGCTGAATTCCTGGGAAATGTTCGATGCCGTAGCTGCCGAAGCCAAGGCTAAGGGCTACTACATGGTTCCGACTCCGCTGGAGACCTACCGCACTTTCTCAAACAACACCACTTCCGCCTGGGTTGTTGATGGCAAGCTGAATTTCGATGCTGCTATCCTCAACTGGATGGATCAGGCTGAAAAGTACATGGCTGAAGGCTATGCTCCTGGTGCATATGGCATCTGGGACGGCGAAAAGAACGATCAGATGTTCGCTTCAGGCAAGACCATGTGCTTCTTCGGACCCGCCTGGTACTTCAACTTCTGCATGGGCAACGCTCAGGATCCCGAAAAGGGATGCAAGGGCGACTGGGCAATCTGCCAGGGCCCGCAGGCTCACTTCTGGGGCGGCACCTGGATGCTCGCTGCTACCGGCACTGACAACCCGACCATGGTTGCCGACATCATGAACACCTTCATCAACAATGAAGAAGTCATCGAACATCTGGTAAGAGACGAAGCTCAGTTCTCCAACAACCAGGTCGTCAACAACAAGCTGGCTGCTGATGCCTCCTATGGCAGTGAATTCTTAGGCGGTCAGAACGATGTTGCCGTCTTCGCTGAACTGGCCAAGAACATCAAGTTCCAGAACATCACTCCGTATGACCAGGGCTGCAACGAAGGCATTCAGACTTACGTTCGTGAATGGCTGAACGGTCAGGTTACCAAGGATCAGGCTATCGCCAACTTCAAGGATTACCTGAAGAACGTCTATCCTGGCATCACTGTAGAGTAATAGTCAGTAATTAGAAAAACGATTCTGTGGCAGGCTGACGCCTGCCACAGTTTCTTAGATAAACGACGGCAGGGTTGCTTATCTGAGAAATTTGAAAGAGGTTAAAGAAATGGATAAATCAAGAAAAAAGGAAAAGAAAAGATCCATATCCTATGCCAAGTGGGGGTACTTCTTCATCATCCCCTTCTTCGTAGTCTATGCGATCTTCACTCTGTATCCGCAGATACTGACCATCTACAACAGCTTCTTTGAGTACTACCGCGACGGTCTGAACATCATCGGCCCGAGGTTCGTGGGACTCGGAAACTACGTAAAGCTGTTTGAGACCAATACGGCCGGTTATGTTCCCATCGTCCGCTATACGATGAATACGGCGATCCTGTGGGTCATCGGTGCCGTCCCCCAGTTTCTGGTGGCCATGTTGCTGGCGCTGTTCTTCACCAGCACCAGACTCAACATCAAGGGTCAGCAGTTCTTCAAGACGGTCATCTACATGCCCAACCTGATCATGGCGTCGGCATTCTCCATGCTGTTCTTCACCATGTTCTCCCAGGTCGGCCCGATCAACCAGCTGCTGGTCAGCTGGGGCGTCGTCGACAAGGCCATCAACTTCCTGGCCATCAAGATCTCGGTCAGAAGCCTGATCGCCCTGATGAACTTCCTGATGTGGTTTGGCAATACGACCATTCTGTTAATGGCCGGCATTCAGGGAATTGACGAAGCGCTCTTCGAGTCCGCCCGGCTGGACGGTTCATCATCAACGCAGGTGTTCTTCCGCATCACCATGCCGCTGCTGATGCCGATCTTCATCTACGTGTTCATCACTTCAATGATCGGCGGCATCCAGATGTTTGATGTTCCCCAGGTTCTTACCAACGGCAAGGGCACTCCGGACAATACCTCAACGACGCTGATCATGTATCTGAACAACTTCCTTGGTCTTTCCAAGAACTACGGCATGGCCGGCGCATTGTCGGTGCTGCTGTTCATCATGACGGCCATCCTGTCATCCTTCGTCTTTAAGACGATCAGAAAGAAGTAGGGAGGAAAAGTGAAAATGAAAAAGAATGCTAATGCGATAGCCAAGCTGAAACTCCTGATCTCCAGGATCGTGGTTTACGGAATTCTGATTTTCCTGACCTTCCTGTGTCTGTTCTTCTTCTATCTGATGTTCATCAACTCTTCGCGTTCAAACGCTCAGCTGCAGTCCGGATTCACCATGATCCCCGGCGGCAATGCCCTGAAGAACTTCCTCAATGCCTGGAATGACGGATCCATCAACATTCCGACCGGCATGAAGAACAGCTTCATCGTCGCCATCTGCTCAGCGCTGCTGACATCCTACTTCTCAGCTCTGACGGCGTATGGAACCTATGTTTACAACTTCCGCTTCAAGAACGCCGTTCACCTGTTCATTCTGGCCATCATGATGATTCCCGCCCAGGTATCAACCGTCGGTTTCATCCAGCTGGCCTACAAATACCACCTGACCAATAAGCTGTGGCTGCTGATCATCCCGAGCATCGCCGCCCCGGCCGTCTACTTCTACATGAGACAGTATCTGGAAGCGACGCTGCCGCTGGAGATGGTTGAAGCGGCCCGCATTGACGGCTCCAACGAATTCAAGATCTTCAATCAGATCGTTCTGCCGATCATGAAGCCGGCCGTGGCCGTTCAGATGATCTTCTCGTTTGTCGGTTCCTGGAACAACTACTTCATGCCGGCACTGCTGCTCAACGATGCCCAGAAGAAGACCGTTCCGGTCATGATAGCCACGCTGCGAAGCGCTGACTATTCCAAGTTCGACATGGGCAAGGTCTACATGCTCATGGTCATGGCCATCCTGCCGGTCATGGTCATCTATACCATCCTTTCCAAATCAATCATTAAGGGTGTTACCTCAGGCAGCGTTAAGGGTTAAAGGAGAATTACAATGGCTGAAGTCTTATTAAAGAATATCAAGAAAATCTATACCAATACCGAAAGCAAGGCTAAGAAGAGAGGCCTGTTCAGGAAAAATGACGATCAGCAGGAAGAGAAGAAGATCAACCTGCAGATCACCGATGAAGGCGTTGTCGCCGTACAGGAATTCACCCTGGACATCAAGGACAACGAGTTCATCGTTCTGGTCGGACCTTCCGGCTGCGGCAAGTCTACTACTCTGAGAATGGTTGCCGGCCTGGAAGAGATCACCAGCGGTGAGCTGTACATCGACGGTCAGCTGGTCAACGACGTTGAACCCAAGGACCGCGACATCGCCATGGTCTTCCAGTCCTATGCTCTTTATCCGCACATGACCGTCTATGACAACATGGCTTATTCCCTGAAGATCAAGAAGGTTCCCAAGGACGAGATCGACCGCAAGGTCAGAGAAGCTGCCGAGATCCTGGACATCACCCAGTATCTGGACCGCAAGCCCAAGGCTCTTTCCGGCGGTCAGAGACAGCGCGTTGCCATCGGCCGGGCCATCGTCAGAAATCCGAAGGTCCTGTTAATGGACGAACCGCTTTCCAACCTGGACGCCAAGCTGCGTAACCAGATGCGTTCCGAGATCATCAAACTGAGACAGCGCATCAACACCACCTTCATCTACGTCACCCACGACCAGATCGAAGCCATGACGCTGGGCGACCGGATCGTCGTCATGAAGGACGGTTACATTCAGCAGATCGGCACTCCTCAGGAAGTCTTCGATCATCCGGCCAACCTGTTCGTTTCCGGCTTCATCGGAACTCCGCAGATGAACTACTTTGATGCCAGACTGGTAAAGAAGAACGACAGATACTTCGTCGAGACTGACGGCATCAGCGTTGAATTGGCTGAGGACAAGCAGGCCAGACTGAAGAAAAACAAGGTTGAGGAACAGGACGTCATCCTGGGCGTCAGACCGGAACACCTGAGCATTGCCGACAAGGGCATTGAGGGCAAAGTCGACGTATCTGAGCTCATGGGCTCTTCCTGCCATCTGCACATGACCGTCAGGGACAAGGATGTCATCATCATCGTTCCCACGGAAGGCAAGGCGACCAACTATGCCGGCAAGGACCTCCATCTGAGTTTTGACGGCAACGTTGCCCACGTCTTCTCCAAGGCAACCGAGAAGAATCTGGAATACTAAACAGAAAATGCCCTTCGGGGCATTTTAAGGAGACAGCATGAAAAAACTACTGACAATACTGTTATGCCTGCTGATGCTGGTCGGCTGTCAGCCGAAGCAGTCGTTTGACGGCAAGGACCGTCCCTCCGTCTGCGGACGTCTGCAGGTCGTCGACGGGCGGCTGTGCGACAAGAACGGCAATCCGGTAATGCTGAGAGGCATTTCCAACAACGGCGTGTCCGCTTCCCGCTCCTTCAGCAATGAGGACAGCTACAAGGACATCTCCCATTTCCTGGGTGCCAATGTCTACCGTCTTGCCCTTTATACCTATGGCGTCGGTGCGGTGGGCTACTGCACCGGCGGCGACAAGAACCTGCTGATGCAGGACATCATTGATGGCGTTGAATATGGGAGAAAGCAGGATATGTATGTCCTGATCGACTGGCACATCCTTTCCGACGGTAATCCCAACAAATACATCGAAGAGGCAAAGGTCTTCTTTGATGAGGTCTCAAAGAAGTGCGCCAAGGCGGAAAACGTCATCTATGAGATCTGTAATGAGCCCAACAAGTGCACCTGGGACGACATCAAGGCATATGCCGACGTGATCATCCCGATCATCCGGGCCAATGACCCGAAGTCGCTGATCATCGTGGGCACACCCAACTGGTCGCAGGACGTTGACGTGGCAGCTCAGGATCCGCTGAACTACGAGAACATCATGTACACCCTGCATTTCTATTCGGCTACCCACAAACAGGAATTGCGCGACAAGGCCAGGTCAGCCATGAGCCGGAACCTGCCGCTGTTTGTGACCGAATTCGGCATCACGGCATCCTCCGGCGGTTTTCCGGTAGATGAAGATGAAGCCAATGTCTGGATCGACTTCCTGGAAGAAAACGGCATCAGCTACGTAATGTGGAACTTCGCCAGAACGGGCGAACCGTGCGCGGCCCTGAACTTTGCTTCGCTGAAGACCAAGGATTTGACGGAGGAGGATCTGTCGAGAGCCGGGCTGTGGCTGAAGCAGACCA
>JAGAFL010000029.1:0-38047 GCA_017612595.1 Erysipelotrichaceae bacterium
CTTCCCTGGTAAAAGGCAGTTTCAGAGATCCAGGTAGACGTAGTTTTCCTTCCGCGGCTTGGCCACCGGCAGTTCACCGTCGTAATGGCCGACGATCAGATTGCCGATGCCTTCGTAGTCGCCTTCCACGCCCCACTGCCTGAGCAGTTCTTTACCTTCCTCAGTTTCAAAGGTCTCCCGGGCCCGATGGATCCAGCAGCTGCCCAATCCCAGAGCGGCAGCGGCGTTCATCATGTTGCCCATGACCAGCGAACCGTCGTAGACATGGGTGCGGATGTTTTTATCCGCCAGCACGACGATCACGGTGGTGGCGCCATAGAAGGGGTGGCCGGGTTCCATGCCCGCGGAGGTGCAGTTGAGTTCTTCCAGCTTCTTCAGCGTCTCGGGATTCTGAACGGCAACCATGATGGCTGACTGGCGGCCCATGCCGCTGGCGGCGAACTTGCCGGCTTCCAGGATCCTGTCAAGATCTTCCCGGCTGACTTTCTCATCCGTATAACTTCTGACGCTTCTTCTTGTTAACAGAGTTTCCAAAGCTTCCATATGATGTTTCCTTTCCTGATCATTTCTTACACTATCATTATAAACGCGAGGCGCCCTTATTAGAAACGAGTTGACCGTTAACGGTTGACTAATGCTCCTTATCAGGGTATGTTAAGCATATGGAAAGAATCATCAGAGGCGTCATATTTGACATGGACGGGGTCATTACCGACTCCGAAGTATATGCCCGCAAGGCCTATCAGCAGATCTGCCAGGAAAAAGGCATCGAATACGATGACTCCTTTTACTCCCGGCTTTTCGGCATCAACTACGACTACGCCCACAAGCTGTTCATGAAATACTACGGTCCTGATGAGGATTTCATAACCTCACTGCAGGACGGCTATCTCACCTTGCTGATGCAGTGGCTGGCTGAAGGCAAGGTGCCCTATAAGAAGGGCGCCATCGAGCTGCTGACCTATCTCAATGAACACCGTTTTCCGATGTGCCTGGCGACTTCCTCCGGCCCCCGGAAGGTCGCGCTGGCCTTTAATTCCCATGGCCTGGAAGTGCCCTTTGAGCACATCGTCACCGGCGAAGAGGTCATCCGCTCCAAGCCTGACCCGGAGATCTTCCTGAAGTCCGCCGCCAAGATGGAGCTGGACATCGAAGACTGCCTGGTCGTCGAGGACTCCATTCAGGGCATCAGCGCCGCCATCGCCTGCAACGCCATTTCCTGCATGGTTCCCGACCTGATGCCTCCCACCGAAGAGATCATTCAGAAGGTCTGCTACATCAAAAAGGACCTGCTTGAGGTCCTGGAACTGCTTAAACCGTACGTAAGCCCTTCGGCAGACGGTTCTTGATCTGACTTCCGTCCGACTTGCCGAAACCGATCGGCACCCCGCGGTAAGTGATCTGAACGTAGCCTTTAGGCACGTCAATGAATAATGACTCGCCTCTTAAATAGCGGCTGACATCTTCAGCATCTGCGATCTCGCAGGTGTTTTTTAATCCGGTAAAGCTGATGAAGAAGTGGTGATGAGGCTCCAGCCGGCCCTTGACCAGTTCACCCAGCAGGATGCCCTGACGCAGGATGCTGGCCTTCAGATCGTAAAGGGGCTGTAAGGAAACGTATACCCTCTCATTTATGATGGTGTATTTCAGATCTTCTCTTCCCACTTCTTTGAGAAATCCGTCAACTTTCTTATCATGACCGTAGTTCAGCTGCCTGAGTTTGACCGCTGACACCTCAGATGTCCGGATCATCCGGGCCACGAAGTGCCCTTCTCCGCCCTGCCAGGGGAAAGCCCGGCGGCTCAGCCTTCTTTCATCAAAGCCCGGCTGGCCGCAGCTTAAGCCGCTGTCCGTCAGTTCAAAGTCCGGATGCTCCTTCAGAAAGACTTCAACGACATCCTCGTCTTCCTGCCGGCTGAAAGTGCAGGTGGAATAGACCAGCGTGCCGCCGCTCTTTACTGTCTGAGCAGCCTGCTCGAGTATGGCCAGCTGGCGGCGGGCGCAGGCCCTGACGTTTCCTTCGGTATAATCCGCCACGCTTTCCGGATACTTGCGGAACATGCCGGAACCGGAACAGGGAGCATCGACCAGTACCTTGTCGCACACGCCCCGCAGCTGGGGGCAGAGGTTTTCAACGGTGCTGTTAGTCAGCAGATAATTGCCGGCTCCCCATCTTTCCAGGTTGGAAAGCAGGACATTGGCCCGCTTGCGGTCGTACTCGTTGCTGAAGAGGAAACCGGTATTGTTCAGCCGGCTCAGGATCTGGGTGCTCTTACCGCCGGGAGCCCCACAGAGGTCCAGAACGACATCGCCTTCCCGGACGTCCAGGGCGTTGACCGCCATGGTGGCGCTGGGTTCCTGCAGGTAGTACAGCCCGGCCAGATGGAAGGGATGCTTGCCCGGCTTCTGCTCGTCTTCCAGGTAATAGGTGTCTTTATCAAACGGCACCTGCTCTCCCAGGGCGATCTCGCTGGCGATCAGTTTTTTCTCACCCTTGAGAGGGTTGACGCGCAGTGACTTGTAAAGCGGCTCATCAAAAGAGGCTACGAGCCTGTCGTAGTCTTCTTTCAATAATTCCTTCATCTGATCAAGATAAAACCGGTTTTCGATTTTCATTTACCTATTTCTTCAAGAATCTGAAGTAGACAATGACCAGGATGCCTAACAGGATCCGGTAGACGCCGAAGAGCTTGAAGTCGTGTTTCTTGATGTAGTTCATGAAGAAGCGGATCCCGAAGATGGAGACCACAAAGGCCACCAGGAAACCGATGCTCATCAATCCCCATTCAGCCATGGTGAAGGCAAAGCCGCACTTCAGAAGCTTCAGCAGGGAAGCGCCGGCCATGACCGGAATGGCGACAAAGAAACTGAACTCGGCTACCGCAGCCCGGTCGCACCCCAGCATCCGGCCGCCCAGAATGGTACTGCCGGAACGGGAGGTACCGGGAATCAGCGCCAGGACCTGGAACAGACCGATGTTGGCGGCGGTGAGAAAGTCAATGTCATCGGTGGTCTTCATGGTGATGCGGATGTGCAGGCTTTCCACGATCAGAAAGGCAATGCCGTAGACGATCAGGGCAACGGCGATGGCTGTCGGATTGTAGAACAGCTCGTCGACCTTGTCTTCAAACAGCACGCCGACCACGCCGACAGGAATGCAGGCGACCAGGATCTTGAACAGCAGCAGCCAGGTATTCTTTCTTTCTTCCTTTGTCTTGGAGCGGAAATAGAAAGGCCACAGCTTGCGGAAATAGAGAATGACAACGGCCAGGATGGAGCCCAGCTGGATGACAACGAAAAAGGTATTGATGAAAGTCTCCGAACCGGCCATCTGCAGAAACTCATTGACCAGGATCATGTGACCGCTGGAAGAGATCGGCAGCCATTCGGTAATTCCCTGGACGATGCCCAGTACTACTGCTTTTAAAGCTTCCCATAAATAACTCATATCCAGAACCTCTTAATTACGTACTCATTAATTGTACCTTAAAACCGCTCACTGAACAATCAGGAGCGGTTCATCTTATTTACTGAAGAAGTCAAACAGCCTCTGGCGGTAGTCAGGGGCCATGTCGAAAGCGGCGTGGCCGTAGCCGTCATACTCGTACCAGCTGAAGTTTTCCTTTCCTTCCATGACGCTGACGATCTGTTTCAGGGCCTCAGATCCCAGAACGGCGTCATCGGCTGAGCCGATGGCCATAAAAGGACACTGGATCTGCGGCAGTCTGTCCAGCACGTCAAAGCCCCTGGTTCCCCTAGCCAGGATGACGAACTTCTCAAATTCCGGCTTGCTGACGGGCTTGCCCAGATCAGCCAGGACCTGTTTGTACTGTTCAAAGACTTCCGGCGCGTACAGCTTGCGGCCGAAGTCCACATACAGTTCTTCGCCCTTTTCGGCTTCGGCCAGAGCGATCCATTCATTGATGGCCGCCATCTGATCATCATCAACCCTGGCGGCTGAGGAGCCGATGGCCAGCCTGCTGACCAGTTCGGGATGCTCAAGGGCGATCACCAGAGCCATCATGCCGCCCTGGGAAGCGCCGAACAGGCAGACATCATGCAGGTCCAGCTGCAGCATCACCGAGGCGGTATCTTCAGCCATCTGCCAGACGGAATAGTCTTCCGGAACAACGGAACGGCGGTCGAAGACGTAAACGGTATAGTCTTCCTGGAACACGGCATATTCGTCGGCAATGGCCTGGGCGGAAGGCATGACGCTGCCGATGGACAGCCCCGGCAGAATGACCATGGTCTTTTCGCCCTCTCCAAAGCGGAAGTATTGCATGGTGAAGTCGTAAGCTTCAAATCTTTCTATCTGAATCATCGGTTCAAATTCCTCCGTATAATCCGGACCATAGTAGTCCTCAGAGCTTTGCGGATAGCCATCGCCCTTCCAGGTTTCCGTATGGCGATGAAGGATCTCACCTTTCTGATCATAGGTCGTGGTGATCCAGGTACGGCTGCCGTCGGCATTGACCAGCCACTGCTGATCCGAAGACAGCGTTCCGTCACCTTCATAGTAAGCGCTGCGGCTCATTTCACCGGTCTTTTCATCAAATTCAAATTCTTCATAACCCAGCAGGGTCTCCCGGCCTTCGGTGCTGTATTCAGCGTACCGGCTGATCTTTCCGTCCGGCCTGAACTCCGAGGAGGTCAGCTGGTACAGGGTCCCATCGTAGAGGTAATGGTATGATTTTAACCCCTTGAGAAAGTCCCCTTCATAACTGTTCAGCGTATGAAGATGATGATGCATTCGGGGATCTGGATCGTTGACGTACCAATAATCGTGGATCTCCTGAACCAGGCCGTCACGGTCATAGACAAGGATCAGATAATTTTCGCACTGCTGTTCGAACTCTTCGTTCCGCTCTCTGCCCTGCCATAACAGCCGGCTGTATTCATCATAGTACCGGTATTCCTCGTGAGCCACCCTGCTCGGATAGCAGCCGGTCAGAACGCTGACCATTATCAGCGCGGCCAGCATCATCAGAATGCGTCTCTTCATAAATCAATCACCCCATTACCGACAAGGCAGAAGCCTTAAGCTTCTGCGGTTGTCACATTAAATCATGCCTTTCTTTCAGGCGTATTTCTCATCCAGGTACTTCAAGGCGTCGAAGAGGACCTGAACGAACTCTTCTCTGTTGACGTGGGTCAGCACGGTCTTGGGATCTTCGCACTTCTCCACATGGGCCCCGCCCCTGAAGTCGCACACCGTGCAGCCCCGGCAGTACTTGCCGTCGGTCTCAATATCCACTCTCAGCTGCTGGGTCTCAAACAGTTCCGGCCTCATCAGATAGATGATCGGGGTCATGTCGTAGATGACGACCCGATCCCAGCCGTTTTTGGCGCAGTAGCGGCCATAGTATTCAAACAGATCGTAGGCAAAGTGGGAGACCTTGCCGCCCTTCAGGAACTCTTTCTGTTCGGTAAACAGCACGCCACCTTCGTCGCAGCATTCCGTCGGCGCCATGATGATCGGCAGACCGCTGTCAAAGACGATCCTGGCGCAGTCGGGGTCCTGGAAGATGTTGAACTCGGCCTTGGCCAGGATGTTGCCGCCGTAGATCGAACCGCCCATCAAGGCGATGCATTCGATCTTTTCCTTCAGATGCGGATAGGTCTTCAGAAACAGACCGACGTTGGTCAGCGGTCCCAGAGGGATGATCGTGACCTTTTCGTCCGCTTCTTCGATGGCCTTGCGCATGAACTCAATGGCGTGCAGCCCGGTAACCTTGCTTACCGGTTCGGGAAGAACGGGACCGTCCATGCCGCTGTCGCCGTGCACGAAGCCGGCCGTCTGCACCGGCCGTAACAGCGGGTCGCTGTAGCCGGCGGAAACGGGAATGCCCTTAACGCCCAGGTAGTCGAACATCCTGAGCACGTTTTTGGTAACCTTGTCGATGGTCTGGTTGCCCGCCACGGTGGTAACGCCCAGAATCTCAAAGAGTTCCGGGTGGGCCAGGGCCACCAGCAGGGCCACGGCGTCATCGTGACCGGGGTCACAGTCAATGATCACTTTTCTCTTCTTTACTATCATTACTCATACCTCTCATCCAGTATCCGGAAGCTCTCGAAGAATGTCCGGGAGAACTGTTCCCGGTCGCAGTCCAACAGAACTTCCCTGGGGTTGATGACCTCGGGCAGATAGACCGGCCCGCGCTCGTCGCAGACGGTCATGCCCAATGTCACTTCCCCCTTTATCTCCACCTCAACATGATACTGCTTAACCTTGAAGATCTCCGGCTTCAGCAGGTACATGATCGGGGTAACGTCAAATATCGGAATGCGGTCCCAGTTGTTCTTATAGGCATACTGGCTGTAGAAGTCCAGGATGCTCTTCAGCAGCCTGGTCCCCTTACCTTCAGCCTTCAATTCTTCAATGTCCTTAAGCAGGATCGCCCCGGCAAAGCAGGCTTCGATGCCGGCCATTGAGATCTTCAATGGTGAATCGAAAACGATCTTGGCCGCTTCGGGGTCATGGTAGATGTTGAACTCGCTTTTCGGCAGGGCATTGCCCAGTGAGAAGCAGCCGCCCATCATGACCAGCCTTTCGATCTTATCCAGCACTTCCGGGTAAGTCTTGATCAGCATGGCGATGTTGGTCAGCGGGCCCATGGAGACGATCTCCACCTTTTCCTCACTGTTTTCCAGCACATCCTTCAGATACTCCACCGCGTGTTTCTTTTCCACGCTGCGCCTGCTCTCCTTCAGGAAGGGAGCCCCATCCAGGCCGGTTTGGCCATGGAACTGGTAAGCCAGATGCAGCGGCCTGGTCAGCGGCTGATCGTAGCCCTGAGCTACCGGGATCTCTACGCCGAAATAGTCCTGAACCTTCAGGGCGTTACGGCTGCAGTTTTCCACGGTCGCGTTGCCCACGACGGTGCTGTAGGCCAATATCTCGATCTCTTGAGGATGGGCCAGGGCGGTCAGAAAGGCCAGAATGTCATCATGGCCGGGATCGCCGTCGATGATTATCCTGTGCATCTATTCCTCGCTCAAGCCGTAGAGCCTGCTGTATTTCTCGACCAGATAGTCGGTGTAGTTATGGGGGTCAAACTCTTCACCGGTCGCAATGACGATCTGCTCAGACGGCAGATAAAGACCGCCGTACTGGTGGATCTTCTCCCGCAGCCAGTCCTTGATCTTCTTAAATTCGTTATTGGCCAGACAGGCATCGATGTCCAGATCCTTCTTCATCGCCTTCATGAACTGGGCGGCGTAGCCGGAACCCAGCGCATAGGTCGGGAAGTAGCCGAAGGAACCGTCGGACCAGTGAACGTCCTGCAGAATGCCTTCGGAAGCCTTGGTCGCCCGGACGCCGAGGTACTGCTCGTATTTCTCGTCCCAGATCTCATCGAGTCTTTCCAGATCGATGGTGCCGTCAAAGATGCCCTTTTCCATTTCATAGCGCACCAGAACGTGCAGCGGATAGGTCAGCTCGTCGGCCTCGGTTCTGACCAGGGAACACTCGACCTTGTTGACGGCGTTGACGAACTGCTGCTGGGTGACGTCCTTGAGCTGCTCGGGGAAGATCGCCTTCATCGGCTCAAACAGATTATCCCAGAAATGGTAGCTGCGGGCCAGGTAGTTTTCGAACAGGCGGGACTGCGATTCGTGCATGCCCGAAGAAATGTTATCGAAAACATAGGTATCAGCCAGGTCATCGCGGACGGAATGGTTGTAGTTGGCGTGTCCGCACTCATGGATCACCGAGAAGATCGAGGAGATCAGCGAATGCTCATAGTAGTGAGTGGTCACCCGGACGTCCTGTTTCTGCAGGGGATGGGTGAAGGGGTGCTCGGTAGTGGAGAGAATGCCGGCGTTGAAGTCGAAGTCGATGTACTTCATGATCAGCTCAGCCAGTTGTTTCTGCTTGTCCGCCGGATAGCTGTCGTAGTTGAAGCTGTCATCGATCTGCGGTCTTTCCCTGATCTTCCTGATGACCGGGACCAGTTTCTCCCGGATCAGATCAAAGAACTGATCGTATTTGGCCATCGTCATGCCCGGCTCGTACTCGTCCAGCAGGGCATCATAGCCCTTATCGCCGTCGGGCAGATAGGTCAGTTTCTTCTTGGCCATTTCAATGATCTTCAGCAGATAGGGCTTGAAGATCTGGTAGTCGTTTTCGTTCTTGGCCTTTTCCCAGGCCACATTGGCGTCCATCAGCAGCTTTTCGTATTCCACGAAGAACTCCTTGGGAACGCAGCGGTCCCTGAGCATGTCCTTGAGGTGCCAGCTGACGATCCGCTTATGGACGTCGTCCAGGGTCTCATCCTCGGAGAGCTTCTTCAGCATTTCCAACAGCTCGTCACTGGTCGCAAGGCTGTACAGTTCCCCGGAAATGTAGGCCATCCGCTCATTGCGATACTCGGCGCCGCCCTTGGGAGCGACGGTGTGGGCGTCAAATGATGTCGTGCCTAAGACCAGGCCGTAAGCCGACATTTTGAACATGTATTCTTCATATTTATTCCATAATTCACTCATAGCTTAAGCCTCCTCAAGAGTTTCGGTAATCATCGGTATCAGCTGCTGCTTGCGGGAGATGACGTGGGGCAGGAAGACGTAGCCGTCGGACTCCCGGCCGTTTTTCTCCATGACCTTGGCGATCCGGCGCACTTCCCGGCCTTCCGACAGGACATAGGAACCGGAACCGTCGATCAGCGTGAAGGCCATCATGACGATGCCGCAGCCGGAATCCCGGGCGTAATTCTTCAGCAGTTCGCTCATCTCCTGACGGATGGCCACGACGGACTTGAAGTCCACGACGTTGCTCTGACCGACCGCCACCTTGGTGCGGCCGATCCGGAAGACCTTCATGTCGTTGTGGAAGATGGCGTCAGCGCTGCGGTTGGACAGGCTGGCACCGGCAGCCAGGATCTTGGGAGCCAGTTCCTTGATGTCGATTTTGCCCAGAGCGGCCAGATACGCGGCCGTATCGATGTCCTTCTGGGTGCAGGTCACGGAATGGAAGTTGACGGTATCGGAGATGATGGCGCAGCACAGCAGTCCGGCCAGATCCTCCGGTATCTCGACGTTTCTTTCCTTGAACAGCTGGGTGATGATGGTGGCGCAGCAGCCCACCTGCTCGAAGCGGATGTTGATCGGCGAGGTGGTCTTGATGCCGCCCAGGCGGTGATGGTCGATGATCTCCAGAATGTTGGCGTCTTCGGCGCCATCGACGCTCTGGGCCATCTCATTATGGTCGACCAGGATCAGATTGCGGTTGGTATGCTTGAGAACGTGGTAGCGGGAGATCGTGCCCACGATGCGGTTGCGGCTGTCCAGAACCGGGTAGCTGCGGAAGCGGGACTTGTTGATGACCTGCTTGACGTCATCGATGTAGTCGTCGCAGCGGAACAGGGTGAGCTTGCTGCTCATGACCTGGCGGATCGAAGCGGCAAAGTAGATCTCCTGAGCGCTCCGGAAGCCGGATTCCTCGGTGGCGATGACGCTGCAGTCATGGCTTTCCGCCAGCTGCAGGACTGCCGGGGAAGCTGCCGCTCCTTCGGCGATGATCAGCGTTGAGGCTCCGGCCTCAATGGCGGCTTTCTGCAGCTGCTCATCGGCGGAACAGATGACGATGTGATTGCGGCAGCCGTCCCTGATGCTCCGTAACGACATCGCCACGGTAATGGTGCCGTCGTTGTTCTGCTTCTGACTGCGCACCAGCAGTCTGGCCTTCATGAAGTCCGCCATCTCTTCCACGCTGACCGATCTGACGATCTTGAGAATGGCGCTGCTCTGTTCAATCAGCGGCTTCATGATGTCGGAGATGGTGGCCATGCCGACCAGTTCGTTTTCCTCGTCGGTAATGGCGATGACCTTCTTGTCAGCCTCCTTCATCAGCCTGAGCGCCTGGGCCATGTTGGCGCTCTGCGGGCAGGTCACGACCTCGTCAATGTCGATGTCCCTGACCCGGGTGCGGATGTCCCTGATGTAGGGCGGAGCGAACTCGTTGAACAGGCTCAGAATGTATTGGGTTTCCTGATTAAGATGACCGATCCGGACCGCAATCGCGTCAAAGCCCAGCTGCTGCTTGAGGTAGGCATAGGCCATCGCGCAGACGATCGAATCGGTATCGGGATTCTTGTGTCCGGTAACATATATCGTATTATTTGCCATATTATCGGTTCTCCTGATTTCTTTATTAAATTATAGCCTATAAACAGCCCCCTTTGCACGGGTAAATGCGTCAATGTTTTGAGTTGGCGGGCCAATGAGGCTATAATGAAGGCGGTGATAACTATGAGTTCTCTGGAAGACATCCGCAATGAAATTGAAGCCATCGATTCGATGATGCTTGATCTGCTCAAGCGCCGTCTTAACGTGGTCAGACAGGCCGGCAGCGAGCCTCTTTACTCACAGGCCCGCGAAGCCTACGTGATGAACCGCACCCTGCCGGACGGCGACAACGAATACTATCAGTATTACTACCGGCTTCAGAACCTGCTGTTCGATCTTACCGAGCAGTACCAGAACCAGCTGGGCAAAAGAAATGACCCTTTTCTCAGGGAAAACAGCGATCTGTCAGCCTTTAATGACAACGTCTTTGCCCTGAGCCATCAGGCTTCCCTCGACCGCCTTCAGAATCCCGATGAGGTCATCAACGCCACCATCGGCACCCTGCATGACGAAGAGGACAACATCGTAACCTACCGCAGCGTCTACGACGCCTTCAATAAGATCCCGGACAGCCGCAAGGCTTCCTACGCCGAGGAGATCAGCGGCAACGCTTCCTTCCGGCAGGCCATCTATGACTGGATCAACCGCAACGGCGAGCTGCAGATGCCTCACCAGGTCATCGCCTCCGCCGGCGGTACCGGCGCCCTGGCCCTGGGCTTCAGCTGCTTTCTGCAGGACAATGACTACATTCTTCTGCCGACCCCGGCCTGGGGCAACTACCGCAACATGGCCAGAACGGCCAATCTCAACGTCGAAAGCTATCAGCTGGTAAACGAAAAAGGCGAAGCCGACCTGACTGACCTGATGACCAAGGGCATCTACGTGATGAAGAGGTGCCACAAGCTGGTCATGGTGGTCAACGACCCCTGTCAGAACCCCACCGGCATCTCTCTCAGCGATCAGGACTGGAACAATCTGGTCAACTATCTCAACAAGATGGCCGGCTTCGGCAAGGTCATCCTAATGGTCGACGCCGCCTATCTTGACTACAGCAATCACGACGGCCGCGGTTTCCTGAAGCACTTGAATTCCCTTAACGCCAACGTACTGGTCATGCTGGCCTTCAGCTGTTCCAAGACGATGACCGCCTACGGCATGCGCCTGGGCGCTTCCGTGATCATCGGCCGCGACCAGGATGAAGTCGACCGCATCGCCGGCAGTTTCACCAAGACGGCCCGGGCTCTCTGGAGCAACGTCAACAACGGCGCCATGGACTGCTTCGTAGAAGTCAGCACAGCCTTACGCCGGCAGTTTGACGATGAGCGGCAGCAGTGCATCGAGCTGATCAGACAGCGCGCCGAAGCCTTCCTGACGGAAGCCGGCAAGTACGGCCTGCCGCTGTTCCCCTATCAGGACGGTTTCTTCTGCATGCTGAAGATCGATGATGAAGTCCTGCTGGACAAGCTGCATAAGGCCCTACTGGCCCGGCACATCTATACCGTAAAGTTCACCGGCGGTCTGCGCATTGCCCTGTGCTCGCTGAACCTCAATGACTGCCGTAAGCTGCCGGCGCTGCTGAACCAGTGCCTGAAGGAGGTCCTCAATGGTTAAGCTGGCGATCATGTACGACTTTGACCAGACCCTTTCTCCATGCAGCATGCAGGAATACTCGCTGATCCCCGCCTTAGGAGCGCAGCCGGAGGTCTTCTGGAAGGAAGTCGCCGAATACTCCCGCAGCCACAACATGGACTCCGTGCTGTGCTACATGTACTGCCTGATGCAGAAGGCCAGGGAAGCCGGCAAGCCGCTGACCCGGCCGTTCCTCAACTCCCTGGGCAAGGATCTGGTCTACTATCCCGGGGTGGAGGAATACTTCGGGCGCATCAACGCCTATGGGCAGCAGAGAGGCGTAAAGCTGCAGCACTACATCATCTCCTCGGGAACCCAGGAGATCCTGGAAGGCAGCAGCATCTACAGCCAGTTCACCCGCGTTTTTGCCTGTCAGTACCACTATGATGAAAACGGTCAGGCCGACTGGCCGGCTACGGCCATCAACTACACCGGCAAGACGCAGTTCCTCTACCGCATCAACAAGAACTCGCTGGACATCTACGACAACTCCAAGATCAACCGCAAGAGCGTGGAGAGGGACATCCCCTTCACCAACATGATCTACATCGCCGACGGCTTCACCGACGTGCCCTGCATGGTGCTGGTCAAGAACAACGGCGGCTACTCGATCGCCGTCCACGAGAAGGATGACGAGACCTACAAGCAGCTGGTGGCCGAAAAGCGCGTCGACTACGTCTCGCTGGCCGACTGGCGTGAAAACAGCCAGCTGGACACCATCATCAAGACCATCATCGACAAGGTCGCCCTTCAGCATCAGCTTCAGCAGCTGAGCGTCTGATGGTGTCTTGAAATCACAATGCTTCTCTGTTATCATAGTTAAGCACGCGGATGTGGTGAAATTGGTAGACACACTAGACTTAGGATCTAGCGCTTCGGCATGCGGGTTCGAGTCCCTCCATCCGCACCATTGACGCAATAGGGCCCTGACCGAAAATCAGGGCCTTTTTGTCCGGCTCTGCGGACATCTTAATGGCGGACAGACCTTCATCAGCGTATAATTAAAGACAAAAGAAACGGAGACGTTCCATGGAAAAGATTCTCATCGACGATTTTACCAGATTCAGGTTTCTGTCCAATCCGACCTTTTCGCCGGAGGGCACCAACTTCTGCTTTACCCTGAGCGAAGCTGACAGGGAAAACAACAAATACCGCAGCCGCATCTTCATGCGCCGGGGCAGTGAACTGCTTCCCCTGACCTCGCTGGGCAAGGAAAGCGGCTTCTTCTTTCTGGACGAAGACACCGTCGTCTTCAGCTCCGACCGCGCTGACTCCAAGGCGTCCGGCACCAAGTTCTACCGCATCAGCCTTTGTGGCGGTGAGGCCAGCCTGTACCGGGAGTTCCCCATCAGCATCAGTACGATGATCCCGTTAAAGGACGGGCGCTTTCTGGCCCTGGGCGAATACGATCCCGCCTTCCCCGAGCTTCATAAGGGCGAGGAGAAATACCTGGAAGACTACAAAAAGCACGTCAAGGACAACGAGGACTATGAGGAGATCACCGAGTTCCCCTTCTGGTTCAACGGCGACACCTTCACCAAGGCCAGAAGGACGGCCGTTTATCTGGTCGATGACAGCGGCCTGACGCTGATCAGTCAGCCGGCAATGGACGTTGCCTTCCTGAAGGTCAGCAAGGACGGAAGCTTCGCCCTGTTTTCCGCCAGCAGCGATAAACCATACCGCCAGATGACCAGCTACGACCTCTGGCATCTGGATCTCAAGACCCTTAAGATCCGCAAGCTGATCGACCATCAGCAGGTACTGATCAACAACGTGGAGTTCGCCGACAGCTTCATCTACGCTACCGGCAACTGCCAGCACTACGGCATGAATACCAACGACGATTTCTATAAGATCAGCTATGACGGCTTCCATCTGGAAAAGATCGACGACTACGGCGAATCGCTCTATTCGGCCGTCTGCACCGACGTCACCCTGGGCGACGGCAACAGCGTCAAGGCTGAAGGCGATGCCCTGTACTTTCTGACCACCATCTTTGACCGGTCCATCCTGCGCAAGCTGGAAAACGGCGTCGTCAGCGACGTGCTGGACAGGGACGGCAGCATCGACTGCTTCGACATCCATGACGGCAACATCGTCATGGTGGCGATGCATGACATGAAGGGCCAGGAATTATACGACGGCCAGGGCAGCCAGCTGAGCTTCTTCAATGAGGAGATCCTGAAGGACAGATATGTCGCCCAGCCGGAAGAGCTGGACTTCCTTTCCGGCAGCGACGAGATCCACGGCTTCGTCTACAGGCCCATCGGCTTTGACGACAAGAAGAAGTATCCGGTGATCCTGGACATCCACGGCGGGCCCAAGGCCGTCTACGGCAAGGTCTTCTTCCACGAGATCCAGTACTGGGCCTCGGAAGGCTACTTTGTGATCTGCTGCAACCCGACCGGTTCGGACGGCCGCGGCAACCGCTTCGCCGACCTGCGCGGCAAGTACGGCATCGTCGACTATCAGGACATCATGAACTTCGTCGATGCCGCCCTGAAGGCTTACCCGCAGATGGACGCAGACAACCTGTTTGAGACCGGCGGCTCCTATGGCGGCTTCATGACCAACTGGATCATCGGCCATACCGACCGCTTCCGCGCCTGCGCTTCCCAGCGCTCCATCGCCAACTGGGCCTCCTTCTACGGCATCTCCGACATCGGTCCCGGCTTCACCGAGGACCAGCAGGCCGGCGATCCCTTCAGCGACCCGGAAAAGCTCTGGTGGCATTCGCCGATGAAGTATGCCGGCAATGTCAAAACCCCGACTCTGTTCATTCACTCCAATGAAGACTACCGCTGCCCGATGGCTGAAGGCATGCAGATGTATACCTCGCTGATGACTCACGGCGTGGAAACCAGGCTGGTCTACTTCCGCGGCGAAAACCACGAACTCTCCCGCTCCGGCAAGCCCCGGCACCGCATCAGGCGGCTGCAGGAGATCACTGACTGGTTCAACTCTCACCGCGGCGATTCAGTCCGGAAAAATGAGGGCTGATCCATGGATCTGCTGGAAAGACTCAGAGAAGTCAGCGATGACGAATACCGCCGGTTTCAGACCAAGCTGGTGCCCAACATCGATCCCGATACCATCCTGGGCGTCCGCACTCCCGACATGCGCCGGATCGCCGATGAACTGTTTGCCAGCGAACAGGGTGAGCAGTTTCTCAGTCAGCTGCCCCACCGCTGGTATGAGGAGAATCTGATCCACTTCTTCGTGCTGGCCAAGATCAAGGACTTTGACCGGTGCGTCAAAGCCGTGGAAGAATTTCTTCCCTATGTCGACTGCTGGCCGGTATCGGACCAGTCGACGCCCCGCTGCTTCCGCCGCAACCGCCAGAAGCTGTTGCCCTATATCCGCAAGTGGATCGCCAGTGCGCACGTCTATACGGCCCGCTTCGGGATCCGGATGCTGATGAACGAGTTTCTGGACGAGGATTTCCAGCCGCAGTACCTGGATCTGGTAGCGGACAAGAAGGGTGAGGACTATTATCTGAAGATGATGATCGCCTGGTACTTCGCCACGGCGCTGGCCAAGCAGTATGACGCTGCCGTCCGCTATCTGGAAGAGGACCGCCTGGAACCCTGGGTACATAACAAGGCCATTCAGAAGGCATTGGAAAGCTACCGGGTAAGCGATGAGCACAAGGAATACCTGAAGTCGCTGAAAAAGCGCGGCCACTGATGAGAGTAAAGACAAAAGATCCTCTCTGCTTAAGAGGGGATCTTTTTCTAATGATGATATTCAGTTATCGTTTGGCAAGACAGCGGCCGACAAACCAGCGGATGATCTTCAACCCGTCGGCGCACGGCGGTCCGTCCAGATTCTCTCTCATCCTTTCCGGATGGAACTGAACGCCGTAGATGGGAAGGGACTGATGCTGGATGGCTTCCACGATGCCGTCCTCAGCCGTCAGCAGAATCTCAAAGCCCATGGCCAGGTTCAGAACCGCCTGATGGTGGGAACTGTTGACGGTGAACTCTTCGCCGTACAGCTCGCTCAGAAAGCTCCGGCGGCTGGCGCTGACGCGGTGGCTGATGGTTTCCCCGTCAACCTCGGTATGGTGTTTCAGTTCGCTGCGGATGTCCTGGATCAGACTGCCGCCATAGGCGACGTTGATCAGCTGCTGGCCCCGGCAGATGCCCAGTACCGGCTTTCCCAGTCGGGCAAACATCTCCAGGCAGCTGGCGTCGATGGCGTCGACTTCCGGCCGGACATATTCGCAGTATCTGTTGCTCTGGCCGTACAGCCGGGGATCGACGTCTCCGCCTCCCGGAATCAGCAGGCCGTCGTACCAGCCGACGCCCTTGTGCGGATCGAACACTTCCGCCTGGGCTCCGGCGTCCTGCAGGGCATTGAGATAGTTTATGTACTGGAAGCCTTCATTGGAGATGGCGATGCGGGCTTTTCGCTTTTCCTCACTCATGCTGCTCTCCTGCCGGCTGAACGCTGACGGTCAGCCGCTGGTAGTCCAGGATGATCTTCTGGCCGTTTCTTTCGATTATTTCGACGTTCAGATCTTCCCGCATCGGCTTGCCGGTGATCAGATCGTAGGCCCGGTCCATGCCGTTTTCCTCCAGTGAAGTCGCCAGGTAGTAGCACTTGCCCTTGCCGTACTGATTTTCCGTCAGGGCCGCATAGGGGCCAAACGGGTTTTCATAGTAGATCATTAACGGCACGGCCGTCGTGCACTGCAGCATGTCGGCAAATACCCGGCCCTTGTAGATGCACTCCTGGCCGTCCTTGACCAAACGGTACTGGTCAGCCAATAGGCTCTCCTGCTCCTTGACGCAGACCCCGGCCAGATCGGTCAGACCGACCGGCAGCCTTTCGCCGAAGACCAGGTTGTTGTCGGTGTCTTTCCAGCTGCTGCGGGCGCTCAGTACTACCTTGCCTCCCTGCTCAGCGTAACGGGCCAGCTTGCCCCGGAAAGCGTCGTCCATCACGATCATGTGGGGTACGATGACCATCTCATAGCCGGAGAGGTCGTTTTCCCTGGTGACGAAGTCGGTCTGGATGCCCCGGCCGTAGAGCTGGCGGTAGATCTTCTCCATCTCTCCGACGTAGCTGAAGCGGTCGGACTGCTGCTGAATGCGGAAGCTGGCGGCGCTGTCGTAGTCAAATACCATGGCGCAGCTGGCCTCATAGGCGCTGGAGAACAGGTCCTCGTACTGGCGCAGCTGCTCATAGAGCTTTTTGACCTCGTGGAACTTCCGGCTTCTGGTGTTGTCGGCATCGATGATGCCGTAGCAGTACTGCTCGGCTCCCTTGGTCGCCCCGCGGTAGCGGAAGATCAGGAAGTTCTTGCACCCGTGGCTCATGGCCTGCCAGGCCCACAGTGAGCCCTGGCCGGGCTTGATGGCGCATCCGGAGATGTCATGTCCCTGAGCGCCCATGATCTCCTCGGTGATCCAGAAATTGGCCTGCTTGAGGCCCCTGGCGGTATCCAGAGCCAGGGCGATCTCCCAGGGCTTCATCGGTTCGACCGTGCCGCCCCAGACCGGGTAGTTGTTATAGGCAACCTCATCGAGATTCTTGCTGATCTCAAAGGGGTCGAAGCGCTTGGTCAGCGTGCCGCCCTCAAAGTCGTGGAGCACCACGGCATCGGGTATGGCCGTCTTGAGCGTCTGATACATCCGCTTGAGGAACTGCACGATGCTGTCGGAGCGGAAGCGTTCCCACTCCATCCGTAAGGACGGGTTCTGATTGGTATAGGCCTTAGCCGGCAGCTGAATGTCCTCAAAGCTGTCATAGCTGCCTGACCAGAAGTTGGTGCCCCAGCGTTCGTTGAGGTCGTAAATGGTGTCATATCTTTCCTTCAGCCAGCTGATGAAGCGGCGGTGGCAGCTGTCGCAGAAACAGACATCGGACCCCTCATGGCCGATCTCGTTGTCCAGCTGCCAGGCGACGATGTTTTCGTACTTGCGGAAGTGAACAGCCATCGCCCGGGTCAGCTCATTGGCCTTGCGGTTGTACAGTTCGCTGTTGTAGCAGTAGCCCCGCCGGCCGCCGAAGGGCTGCGGGTGGCCGTGCTCATCCTGAGCCATGATCTCCGGGCAGCGCAGCGCCAGCCATCGGGGCATGGTCGCCGTGGGAATGCACATCATGACCTTCAGACCCAGCCGGTCAGCCTTGTAGACGACCTCGTCAAAGAGTTCGAAGTCATAGCGGCCTTCCTCGGGTTCGATGATGTTCCAGGCGAAGTCGGCGATGCGGATGATGTTGCATCCCATCTCCCTGATCGTCGCCAGGTCGCTGTCGATCAGACTGCGGTCCCACTGTTCCGGATAGTAATCAACCCCTAAGTACATACGCGTCTCCTTTACAATATGTTCATCAGATCACTGATCTTGTATATTCTTTCCACTTCACAGGTGGTATGACGGCCGTCATCAGGCCAGATCCAGATGCCCCTGATGCCGGCGTTATAGGCGCCTAAGATGTCCTTGCCGAAGGTATCGCCGACGTAGACGGCTTCCTCAGGCCTGATATTGAAATGCTCAAGAGCCAGATTGTACATTAACGGATCGGGCTTGGGCCTGCCGATGTCGTCGGATATGATCGTCAGTTCGAAGTAATCTTCCAGTTTATTCTGGACGACCTTCTGGCTCTGGCAGTAGTGGTCGCCGTTGGTCAGCAGGGCCAGTGAGTATTTCTCCTTCAGGTAGTCCAGCGTTTCCAGGGCATCGGGGTAAAGTTCTTCGAATCTCCAGAGGTTGTCAAACCACCAGCTGGGCATGTCAAAGCCTTCCAGATCGATCTGGAAATGCCTCTTGAGGTTTTCCACCAGAAAAGACTTCCGGACGTTGCCGTAGCCGTCCCAGTTCTGCAGCTCCTGTACGATGGCTTCACCGTACATCGTATCCGGATCGATGTCCAGCACGCTGGCGACAAAATGGCGGAAAGTGCGGTAAGCGCCTTCCGTACGGTCCAGCAGCGTATTGTCCAGATCCATCATGACAACCTTGATCTCACTCATAAGCCGATACCTTTTCCTTATTAACATTATACCTTGTAAGGGCAGCGAAAAGGGACAAAAAAGACGGCATCTCTGTCGTCTTCTCTTTTAACTGGTAGCCCGTACGGGATTCGAACCCGTGTGTGCATGCGTGAAAGGCATGTGAGTTAAACCACTTCTCCAACGGACCATCTCTTAACGCTTGTACATTATAGCAATTCCCCTGACTTCTAGTCAATAGTTTTTTAAGGGCTTTTTCACCGGCGGCAAAAGCGCTTTTCCATCAGAAAACCGGAGGTCTTCAAAGTCCTCCGGTTATCCGGTTTTCTTCTTTTTTTCAGCTTACTTTCTGAACAGGTAGCCTTCGACTCTGACGAACTGCAGCCTGCCTTCCAGGTCGGTCTCGATATAGAGATTGCTGACATCCAGCACGCTGTCCGCGTGGTAGAAGCGCATCGTTTCCGGCCTGCTGGCTTCGTCGTAATTGGCGATGAACTTCCGGATGTCTTCGGTCAGGTCAAAGTCTTCGCAGACGACGGCATCGATGCTGCCGCTGTCAAAATAACTGCTGTAGTAGCTGACCTTTTCCATGGAGCGGTAGCCTTGAATGTCATAGACGTCACCACTGCGGTCAAAGCTGTAGCTGACGGTATTGGGATAGTATCCGGATTCGTGGGCAAAGCCGTAAAGGACTTCGGAATCCGCGGAAACCAGGTACTTCTGCCGCTTGCTCAGCGTCTCATCAGGCTGACCGTACAGGTAGTCATAGGCGCTCAGCAGTTTCTTCTGCTGATCCTGGCTGACGGAAGGCTTGGCGATGACGGTGCCGTCTTCCTTCAGCATGTCATTGGCCTTCAGGACGGTCTCCATGATCTGCTGCTGCCAGCGGTTGGCCACGTTGACGCAGTTAAGCGGTCCGATGCTGACTAACAGGCACATGACGGCCATGGCCGCAAACAGCCAGGTCACCTTCCGGATAAACAGGGCGTCAATGACAAACAGCAGGGCAATGACGTTGCAGGCCAGGGACAGACAGCGCACGGCGGTCAGGCCCAGTTCGCTGACGCGGATGTAGATGGCCACGCTCTGGATCAGCATGATCGGGATCATCAGCCAGCCGCAGATCTTCAGATACTTCTGATGGATCTCCGCCTGCTCGCCGCGGACTGACAGATAGTAGCCGCAGAACAGCAGCAGAGCGATCGAGGCAAAGATGTTGATCCGTCCCTTGGGCAGATTCAGAGTGATGATGCTCTTGAACAGATAGACGTACAGGATCGCCAGCAGCACCAGATAGATGGCCAGACCGGCCTTATTGAAGGTCAGGCTGTAGGCCCTGGGCATGCTCATCTTTCCTTCTTCTTCGGGAACGCAGGAAAGATAATGGTTGACGCCGATGACCAGGTAGATCAGGTTGGTCATGATCAGGTAAGCCTTGTAGCTGTCATCAAAGTCGTAGATCAGGTTGGTAAAGGCCGCGATGCAGATGCACACGCCCGCTTCCACCACGCTGGTCAATAGAACGGTGTAGAAGCCGTTGGAGACCAGATAGCCGAAGGTGTTGTCAATGCCGTAGTTCTGATAGACCTCATAGACGACCAGACACAGCAGGCAGCCCTGAACGCCGGCGTAGGCCATGATGACATAGACGTTATCATCAAAGCGGTCCAGCACAATGGTCCAGACGATAATGTAGACCAGAGTGACAGCGGCACTGATGAGCCTGTTGAAGCCGTACTTTTCCTGAAGCAGGGTCAGCAGTACGCTCAGCAGAAGCGAGGATGCCAGTGCCATCATCAGATAGCCGACGATGTCATCGCAGTCCTCCACAATGATCACAAAGCTGATCAGCAGGGCAAGTATGACGCTGAGAATGAAGGTCAGCGAGAAGCGCCTGACGCTCTTGCGGTAGCTTTCCACAAAGCGGTTGATCAGGTTTTCAATCTTCATTTGAATCATCCTTTCGCTAGTACGGCCAAGGCCGTACTTTTCCTATTATATGCTTATGAAAGGCGGTTGTAAAACCGGCATCACCGGCCAGCCGCTCCATCAGGCAGACTTTTCTCTTTCCTTCTGAAGCTCAGCGATCAGTTCATCGGCTTCCTTTCGGTTGTCAAGGACGATGATGTTTCGGCTGTCGCGGTATTTCTCCAACAGCGAATTCAGTTGAGGAAGCTTGTCATCAAACCAGCTGATGATGCGCTGATGGAAATCAGCGTCATAAGTCTCATCAGCCCAGGGAATGTCGTCCCGGGGCCTGCCTACCCTTTCCTGAGCGCCCTGCAGGCAGACCTCCAGAGGATAGTTAAGAAAGATGACGGTATCGCAGGCCTGCATCCTTGGCTCATAGGTACGGGCATAATCTCCGTCGATGATCCACTCGTCTTTTTCCAGCAGACGGTTCAGTCTTTCATCAAACTGCTCTCTGGATACGTGCGTCCGGTCGGGATTCCACTAGATGTTGTCCAGATGGTACAGGGGCAGACTTAATGTTTCACTCAGCCGGCGGGACAGCGTTGACTTGCCGCTGCCGGCCGGACCGACAATCATGATCTTCTTCATTCCGTTTCCTCCTTACCCGGCAGACAAACGCGCATGGTTACATGTGCTGAAAACCGGCAAATTGCGATGATTTAGAACAATTTGTTTTCATATAACAATACACGAAATTATTTTAGCTTGTTTTTATGTTTCATGAATATATTATTACTGAATCATATTAGTCACTTCGTTTAGTAACAGATTAATACTTTACATATTTATACTATTTAGTTTACATTTTTATACATTTATGATAGCATATCTGTGAAAGGAGGAATGTGCATGACTGTATTACAGACAATTTATGATTCTGACATGATAAATAAGCCTCTTTTCATTGAAGACTTTGTCAGCGAGAATGTTAAATACGACTCTGCAAAAACCATGCTGTCAAATCTGGTCAGGTCAGGCGATCTTAAACGCTATGCTCAGGGAATATACTATGTTCCTAAAAAGACCATTATCGGCGAAAGCGTAATCTCCTTTGAAAGCGTCATTGAGAGGAAATACATTTTTGATAATGATGATATATTCGGTTATTACTCCGGCATCCGCTTACTTAATGATGTTGGACTTACCACGCAGGTCCCTAACATTCCGGAAATCACCACAAACAAGGAAGCAACCAGAAAGAGGAGTGTCAGAATTGGGAAACGTTCCGTCATAGTCAGAAAGTCAGAAACAGAAGTAAACAATGATAACGTGCTGTACCTTCAGTTTTTTGACATCTTCAGATATGCAGATACTGAAACCATCAGGGAAAACAGAGCAAAAGTCATCGCCTTTTTTGATAGAAACCGTTTGAACTTCGACATGTTGAGACAGACAGAAAAAAAGGTATCGATGAAGCTGAGAAAAGCCATTAGGAGATCGGGGATATATGATGAACTTGCATGCAGATAGGAAGAAACAATCGTCAGTATTAGTGCGATAATCAGCGAACTCAAGAAATTACATCTCTGATGATGACGAGAATTACCGTGGCAATCAGCCGCGGTTTTTCTGTTATATCACATAATATCATCATAGAAAAAACTCCGACATTTAACCGGAGTTTTCTTACCCATGGTGCACCAGGTGAGACTTGAACTCACACGGGTCTCCCCACACGCCCCTGAAACGTGCGCGTCTGCCTATTTCGCCACTGGTGCGGTGCTTATTCATATTACACTATTTTTCCGACAATGGAAACATTTTTTTACAAAAATCGTATTTTTTCATCTTATTCCTTCCCAACAGCATCCTGCACGTTGCGGCAGGACAGGAAAAAGGGTACAGTAGAATTATGATAAAGAAAGCACTTATGTTATTCATAAACACCTTCACCATCTCGATGACCGCCAACTCCGGTTATGCGATCATCGGCGTGATGAAGAACCGCTTCGTCGAGAAGTACGGCTGGTTTACCCGTGAGGAGATGAACAACTACATTGCCATGGCGCAGTCCTGTCCCGGACCGATGGCCGTAAGTTCATCAATGATCATCGGCTATCAGAGCGCCGGCTTCCTGGGCGCCTTCGCCGCCGTTCTTGGCGTAATAATTCCGCCGTTTGTGATGATGATCGTGGTTACCTATTTCTACACCTTCATCGCCACCAACGTCTATGTCCGCATCTTCATCACCGGCATGCAGGCCGGTGTCTGCGCTCTTCTGATGGATGTTATCCTGGGACTGTTTGAGGGCATCGTGAAGATGAACAGCTGGTTCTACTACCTGCTGGTCGTTCTGTTCTTCCTGTTTGTCCGGCTGACCGACTTTTCCGTCTTCCTGCTGGCCATCCTGTGCATTCTCATCGCCGTCGTCAAGACGCTGCTGTTCACCAAGAGAATGGAGGAAGCATCATGATCAGCTTACTGGCAATTTTCCTCAGCTTCCTCAAGATCGGATTGTTTGCCTTCGGCGGGGCATATGCGGTGCTGCCGCTGATCGAGGAAGAAATGGTATATAACCGGGCTTGGATGACCTTTGCGGAATTCTCCGATCTGGTCGCCATCGACGAGCTCACCCCGGGACCGATCATCATCAATTCCGCCACCTTCATCGGCATGAAGCTGGGAGGTGTCCCCGGTGCCCTGGCCGCAACCATCGGCTGCATCCTTCCCGGCTGCGTCATCTCACTGCTGCTGGTCATTCTCTACCGTAAGTACCGGGAGATACCGGTCATCGCCGAGGCGATGCGGACACTGAGATGCATGGCAGTAGCCCTGATCTTCTCGGTACTGCTGAAGATGCTGGTTTCCGCGGTCTTCCCTTCCGGACTGACCGTTCTTACCGACATCAACCTTCTCACCCTGGCGCTGGTCGGGGCGTCCTTCTACGTCATGCGGAAATACAAGACCAATCCGCTGTACGTCATGCTGGCCTGCGGCTGCATCACCCTGGCCGTTTCCTTCATCCGTTAATCACATAAACTGACCTGACATGAAAAAAGCCTGCCGCCGGCAGGCTTTTCTTTATAATGGCGCGCCCGAAGGAGCTCGAATCCCCGACCTTCTGCTCCGGAGGCAGACGCTCTATCCAACTGAGCTACGGGCGCATACATAGGTATTATAGCACTTCAGTGGTCCTGCGAACAGTAAATTTCAAACTGCTCGATGGCCCTGACATACAGATCGGGACGGTACTGCCGCCGGCTTACCAACAGATTCTTGAGAGTATAGTAAGCCAGATCGTAGTCATTGGCTTCCTGAGAGATGTGGGCCAGGATGACCTGCTTGGTGCGGTCGGTTATTGCCCGGGAAATCATGTCGCTGGCATATTCGTTGGACATGTGGCCGCTGTCGGACAGGATCCGTTTCTTCAGCCAGTCCGGCCGGTCAGTGTTCATCAGCATCTCGGGATCGTGATTGCTCTCGAAGATGTAGTAGTCCGCCCCTCTTATCAGCTGCATGTTGGCCTGGGAGATGTAGCCGGTGTCCGTGATCTGAACCAGCGTTTCCTTTCCATCAGTTATGACATAGCCGACGCAGATGTCGCAGTCATGGCTCAGAGCCAAAGCGACGATGGTCAGGCAGCCGATGGTAAAGGGCTTATAGGGGTCGATGATCTTCTCGTGGGCCAGCGCCAGGATCGGGAAGGGGGCGTAGACCGGCAGATCAGCGAACATCCGCACCGACTTGATGTGATCGGTGTGGCTGTGGGTGATCAATAAGCCGTCGCACTTGCGGTAATCAACGCCGATCTTCTCAAAGCTGTCCTTCAGATAGCTTACCGAAGGACCGCAGTCAATGATGATGCGGGTATCGCCGCTGCCCACCACGGCGCAGTTGCCCTTGGACCCGCTGGCCAGGATGTAGAAATACATTTCCTAGTACCTGCGGCACAGTTCACAGGGCAGATAGATGCAGGGGTTGACCTGAACACCGTTTACATAAACCGATACGTGAACGTGCGGGCCGGTTGAACGGCCGGTATTGCCGATCTGACCGATGACCATGCCCTGGGTGACATAGGTGCCGACCGGGAAGAAGCCCGGTACCCTCATGTGGCCGTAGCGCAGCACAAAGTGATTGCCGTAGCTGTCCTCGCCGGCATCAATGCGGTAGAAGTTGCCGGCGGCGGAGTTATAGCTGTTCTGGATGATCGTGCCGTTGGTGACGGCCAGAACTTCGCCGTAGCGGTCATAGGGATTGATGAAGTCAACGCCGGTGTGACCGCCATATCCGTAATAGTCACAGGTAATGGCGGCGTTATAGCACGGCAAGGCGAAGGAAATTGAGCCGGTGTAGGTAACGGCATGGGATCCTACCCTATAGACGCCCTGTACCGGCAGTTCCACGACCTTGGTCTTTTCCTTGCGGTAGCCGGAAAGCACACCGTTGACGTAGATCTCCGTATAGAGGTTATCGTTGTAGCCGTTCTTGGCTTCCACGGCGACGACGATCTCGCCGACGTTCATGGTCTCATCCTTTTCGTAGATCGGTAATTCCGGATAGGTGATCTCACGCGAGTAGCTCTGCGATTCCACGACGACGTTGATCGGCGAATCGAAATAGGTGATGTTCAGCTGCTGGCCGACGGCCAGAGTCTGGTTGAGGTCCTGCAGGCTGTCATTGAGGGAGATCAGCTGCTTGGAAGACAGACCGTTATTGGAGGCAACACCCTGAATGGTATCGTATTCCTGAACGGTGTAGTAGGTCAGGTTCTTGTCGCGGCCGTAGCACAGCCAGTCGAAGATGGCCTCCTTGCTGTCGAGGATCTCGCTGACCTCAGCGCCGGAGCTGGAAGCCTTGATTACTTCCTCCAGATAGACGTTGACGTCCTGAGTTCCGTAATCGGTCAAATCGGGAATGACCTCACCGTTTTCCAGCTTGTAGAAGACGCTTTCGTCAACGAACATCAGCACGAACTCCCTCAGGGCTTCGGTGAAGTCGCTGACCGACTTGACGAAGATGGTCTGGGTTACGGCATCGTTGCGCAGAAATTCGATCTTGGTGGTATCGACCACGAAAAGGCCCTTCTCATCAAGATAGCTGATGATCTCCTCATCCTTGTTTTCATAATTCCAGAAGCTCTTTTCCTGGACGGTATAGATGTCCCGGCTCAGGCCGATCTTATAATCGCTTTCGCCCTGCTGGGAAAGGCTGTCCTGTTTTTCCTTAACTACCTTGTCGATCAGGCCGCTGTCCATGATGACGCCGATCAGCTCACCCTTGTAGTAGACCTTGGTGATCTCCACCGGGCTCATGGTCAGTGATTCGATCTTCTGACTGATGACGGAAGAGGCCTGAGTGACGTTTATGTCGCTTATTTCCTGGGCTCTTCCCACATTGGAGGGGAAGACGAAGGCCAGGGCAATGGCCATTACCAGAGCACCCAGGATAACGATAAGCTTTTTCTTATTCATACTCATCATCTCTGTACTCCTTGGTATAGAACGCGTTGGTCTTCTTGTCAAATGCCAGCCAGACGTTGCCGATCGGGCCGTTACGGTGCTTGGCAATGATGATCTTCAGATCCGCGATCTCGGAATTCTCTTCTTCCTGTTCGTTTTCCTTCTTCTTGCGGTGAATGAACATGACGATGTCGGCGTCCTGCTCGATGGCGCCGGATTCACGCAGGTCGGAAAGGATCGGTTCCCGGTTGCTTTCCTCGCTCTTACGGGAAAGCTGGGAAAGGGCGATGACGGGAACGTTGAGTTCCCTGGCCATCTGCTTGAGGGCCCGGGAGATCTCCGAGACCTCCTGAGCGCGGTTGTCGGAACGCGAATTGGCAGCGTCGATCAGCTGCAGGTAGTCGATGATGACCAGATCCAGTCCGTGCTCGGACTGCAGCTTGCGGCACTTGGCCATGATGTCATTGACCTTGATGCCGGTGGAATCGTCAATGAACAGCGCCGTCTTCTCCATGATGCTCTTGGCTTCATCGACTCTGGCCCAGTCGTCATTGGTGAGATAACGGCCGGTGCGGATCTTCTGGGAGTCGACCGTGCTCTTGGCGGAGAGCATGCGGTTGCCCAGGTCAATGTAGGGCATTTCCAGTGAGAAGAGGGCAACGGTGCGGTTACTGCAGGCAGCGTTGGCGGCGATGTTGAGCGCCAGCGCGGTCTTGCCGACGGCCGGACGGGCGGCCAGGATGATCAGGTTGCCCTTCTGGAAGCCGTTGGTAATGTTGTCCAGATGGTCATAGCCGGAAGGTACGCCGGTCATGACGCCGCTCTGGGCGACTTCGTTAAGTCTCTTGATGACATCATCAAAGGTGGTCTTGGAACTGGTGAAGTCAGAGGTTCTGCGGCTCTGGGAGATCTTGGAGATCTGCGATTCGGCCTCGTTGAGAACGCTCATCGGATCGTACTGCTCTTCCATGCACTTCATCCGGATGTTTTCCGTGACTTCGATCATCTGCCTGAGCAGCGACTTGTCCTTGATGATGCTGATGTAGTATTCGCTGTTAGTTGAGGAAATGGCCACGTCGGTCAGATAGCTGAAATACTCAGCGCCGCCGACCGCGCTGATCTGCTGCTTGTCGGTCAGCCGGGTGATCAGCGTCGTGACGTCAATGGGCTTCTTTTCCCGGTAAAGCTGCTGGATCTCCCGGTAGATGCGGCGGTTCTTGTCCGAGAAAAAATCCTCCGGCTCGATGCCTTCCTCATATACCAGATCCGCGGTCTGCGGATACAGCAGCAGTGATCCTAACAATGCCTGTTCAGCTTCAATGCTGGCAGGTACCTGCTGTGCCATGTAATCAGCCTCCTGTTACTGTTCGACCAAGTCAACGCTGATCGTTGCGATTACGTCCTTGAATAATTCCGCCCGGACATCGTGATGGCCCAGGGTGGTGAGATTGTCATTGTCGACGAACTTGCGCCGGTCGACTTCAATGCCGTGCTGGGATGCTAGCACTTCGGCGATCTTGGAAGTGGAGACGCTGCCGAACAGCCGGCCGTCCTTGCCCGACTTGACCGGGATGACGAGCCTGATCTGTTCGATCTTCTCCTTGAGGGCCTGGGCATTCTGCCGGTTCAGCGTCAGATCCAGGGCTTCCTGGTCCTTCTGCTGCTGCAGGATCTGAAGCGAATGCTGGGAAGCCTGAACGGCCAGACCGTTCTTGATGAGGTAGTTGCGGCCGTAGCCGTCGGCTACTTCCCTGACCTCACCCTTCTTGCCGACCTTCTTGACGTCAGTTAAGAGTATCACTTTCATTTTCGCTGCCCTCCTTCTGCTGATAATCGGCGATGGCGGCCAGCAGTTCCTTCTTGAGCTGCGCTACCGTGGTGCCGCTCTTCTGCAGGCCGGCCGCGTTGTAGTGGCCTCCGCCGCCTAGCTTCTCCAGGATAACCTGTACATTTATTTTACCATTGGAACGCGCGGAAATCGCGCATAAGTTGTCTTCCGTCTCGCTGATGACGAAGGATGCCTCAATGTCGCGGATGGAGATCATGTAGTTGGCGGACTGGGCCAGCGTGGTGCGGTTGAAGCGGCCTTCGGCCGGATCGACTGCCGCGATGGCGAAGCGTCCGTCGACGACTTCCATGTACTTGGCGATGGCGGCCTTGCTGACGAAGTCGCTCAGGGAATCCTGCAGCCACTCATTGGCCGCGGCCGTATCAGCGCCTTCCCTCTTCAGCCAGGCGCACACCTCAAAGGAACGGGCCGTGCAGCGGGCCTTCAGGAAGTCAGTATCCACTAACAGACCGCCGTACATGAGGGTGGCGTCGGTGGGGTCGATCTCCGTATCGACCGCCTGGTACTGGATCATCTCGCTGACCAGTTCGACGGAGGAGGAAGCGGAGGGTTCGTTGTAGATCATCATGGCGCTGATGGTGTTGTCGTTCTTGCGGCGGTGATGGTCGATGATGACCGTCCTTTCGCTCTTTTCCATCAGCTTGGGCGCGCTGGTCAGATCCAGGCTGTGATGGTCAACGGCGACCACCAGCGAATCGGCGTCCATCAGGCTGAGGGCATCAGCCTCGGAGATGAAGACGTGATTGACGACCAGCTTCAGGATGTTGTCGTCATAGATCGCCAGCGTCTTGGGTTCGATCTTGATGCCGTCAAAGATGATGAAGCTCTTCTTGCCGTAGTTATGGACGATGGTGTCAAAGCCCAGGCAGGCGCCCAGGGCGTCGAGGTCAGCTTCGCTGTGGGGTACGATGAAGACATTGGAGGATTCCTCAATGACGCCGCCGAAGCCCTTGGCCATGACCCGGGCCCGGACCTTGGAGGTCTTCTCGGAAGCCTGGGACGAGGTGCCGAAGAACTCGACTTCCTTACCGTAGCAGCGGTAGGCCACCTGGTCACCGCCTCTGGCCAGTACCAGCTCCATCAGCTCGTTGACCTGAGCATCCTCATCGTCAATGCTGCTGTAGCCGGAAGCGAAGGACATCGAGGTGGTGATGTCCACCCGCAGATGCTCAGCCGCCTTCTTTACCTCATCGAGGATCGCAAAGCCGGAGGAAAGCATCTGGCGGAAGTTGCCTTCGTTGATGATCACCAGAAAGCGTTCGGCGCGGATGCGCCTGATCACTCCGTGATATTCGCTAACCCAGTTGACCACCTTCTGGCGGATCTGGGTGTTGATGTCGGCGATCTTCTGTTCGTCTTCCTTCTGGACAGTCTCGTTGTAGTTGTCAAAGTGAACCAGACCTAAAACCACCTTTTCGCGGTTATAGGTATCCCGGGCATTGTAGAGATCGGTGACGTCCTTGACGAACACTGCCGGTTCATTGACGCTGCGGACGAACTCATAGACGCGGTCATCCGCCTGCAATGTCACCTTCGGAGCATTCTCCTTAAACAGCGGGCCTAAACCGTCAATGGCCTTGGTCAGCTTCTCGCCGGTCAGCGCAAAGCCGCGCTGCTGCAGAAAATCCGACAGCCAGGTGACGATGTTTTCGCTGTCGTAGATGATGATGCCTACTTCCCCATAATTCATGGCATTCTTGGCTTCGGTGCCCAGCACCCGGTTGATGCCGATCTCATTGCGCTTGCGCTCCTGGGCGAAGTAAATGAAAAGATAGGTGATCCAGGCCGTGCCGACGGCGAAGAACACGTAGGCGAGCAATTCGATGTTGAGCTTCAGAATGAGCTTGAGAATGATCACGGCCACCAGTTCCAGGAAAACGGTAACGGCGGCGATGATCCTAACCTTGTCCGTTCGGCTGAGCATTGCTCATCCCCCTCTCCATGATCTTCTGACGCACGCCGCTGAAGATGTCGAAGATGCCCAGGATGACCAGGATCGATGCCGTAAAGAAGAACAGCATGACGACCACGGTCGACAGCAGCATTACCTTCCGGCGGTCCTGCAGGATAGCTGTAGCCAGCGTGATCATCAGCAGGTAGCCGAAGAAGTAACAGATGACCTGGGCCACCACCAGCAGCGGTGTAATTATATTATCATATTGTGTAATCTTAGTGAACTTGGCGGCCATGAAGGCGAAGAAGGCCACGAAGACAAACAGCTTGATCCACCAGGGAGCGTAGATCGTGGCGATCGGCTTCATCGGCGGCAGCGTCATCTTCAGGCGCCTTAGCACCAGGTAGGCCAGCATGTGGACCAGCACGCCTTCCATCAGGCTGGTCAGCACGATGGAGATGGCAAAGATCTGCAGCAGGGTCTGATAATTGAGATACTGGCTGTAGGCGGGAGCTGACGGGTCCAGGCCGGCCTTCTGCAGCATCTCGACAATGGCCTTGTGCGTATATTCGATCTCATCAGCCACGTTGTAGCCGAAGGCGGCCGAGAAGACGAAGGTGGTCAGAATCGCCATGATCAGCGAAACCACCACGACGGAAAGGATCAGGAAAGTGGCGCTCTTCTTATGATTGACGCCGTAGCCATAGACCAGACCGGCAATGACGGCTCCGACGACGTAGAAGATCGTGGTGACCTGAAAGCCGGTAGTGATCAGGGACGTCAAAACCATCGCGACGGCCATGATGCAGGTCTGCCGCGTTCCGAACTTGATGGCATAGACGATCACCGGCAGCGGAATGATCCAGAACAGATAGACGTCCAGAAAGTTGGCCATCTGCCGGTTTATCAATAGCAGCGCTCCCACCAGGGCGCAGATGATGGCGCCGTAGGTGATGCTGTTAACTCGACGGTTTCCCATGTTTCCTCCCTTAATAAGAGAAAGCCTCACAGATCTGGAGGCTTTTTGCTAAAGATGACTGATTAGTCGACAACGTACGGTAACAGAGCCATTTCGCGGGCACGCTTGATGGCGGTGGCCAGCATACGCTGATACTTGGCGGAAGTTCCGGTCACTCTGCGGGGAATGATCTTTCCGTTGGGGGAGATGAACTTCTTCAGTAATTCAGTATCCTTATAGTCGATGTAAGTAATGTTGTTCTTGGTGAAGTAACATACTTTTCTGCGACTGGTTCTCGGTTTCTTATAAGCCATGTTTTACTTCCTTTCTTTAATCAGAACGGCAGGTCATCGCTGGAAATGCTCAGCGCCGGGGCTGCCAGTTCTTCGTAGTTGTCATCCGGATAATAACCAGAGTTGCTCGCCGAGCTGCGGGCTTCGGAACTGCTCTTGGACTCCAGGAAGGTCAGATTCTCGCATACGACCTCCGTGACGTATACTTTCTTTCCCGGATTGTTGGGATCGTCGTAGTTGCGGGTCTGAATGCGGCCCTCAACGCCGACCTGGGATCCCTTGTGCATGTACTGGCACAGCAGTTCAGCGGTCTGGTTCCAGGCAACGCAGTTGATGAAGTCAGCGTCAGGCTGGCTGGCGTCGGCGTTGCGGCCCTTGCGGCGGTCAACGGCGACGGTAAATGATGACACAGACATGTTAGACTGCGTCTTGCGCAACTGCGGGTCCTTGGTCAGACGGCCAACTAAAATCACTCGGTTGATCATGTTATTCTCTCCTTATTTGTTATCAAGATTGACAATCATCGTGCGAACAACATTATTGTTGATACGGCAGATACGGTCGAATTCCTTAATGGCATCCGGTTCTGCAGTAACATTGATCACGACGTAATATCCTTTGGTCATGTCTTCGATTCTGTAGGCGAATTCCTTCATTCCCCAGTCGTCGACCTTGTCAACACTACCGCCGTCATTGACGATGATGTTGTGCAGGGTCTCCATGAGTTCCTGACGGGCTTCTTCCTCCAGTGAAGAGTTAAGGATATACATGATTTCATACTTTCTCATGTCTTTACCTCCTTCTGGTCTAGCGGCCTTTTTCAAGGCAAGGAATACTTGAGTATTCACTCGTGCACTTAATTCTAGCAGAACGCTGACGCTTTGTAAAGTGTCAATCTGTTTACATTTTCATAATATGCACGATCTTTAAAACATCCTAATTTCCGGCCATGAAAGCCTCAATTTCATCGATTTCCTTAATGATGTCCTTGCTGAGAACTTCGCATCCGCCTTCGGTGATCAGCAGGTCGTCCTCAATGCGGATACCGATGCCCTCATCCTCCAGATAGAGGCCCGGTTCATCGGAAATGACGCTGCCGGCAACTAACGGCACATCGGGCAGCGTGACGTCATGGGTCTCCAGGCCGATGTTGTGGGAAACGCCGTGCCAGTAGTAGTCCCTGACCGTCCTGCCGTTTTCCAGTAAGCCGATCCTGCCCAGCTCGTCCTCATAGAAATTGATCAGCTGTTCATTGAGCCAGCCGGTGGTCACCCCGGCGCGGGCCAGGGAAGCTACCAGCTTGTTGCCGCGCAGCACGATGTCATAGAGCTGACGCTGGCGGGCGGTGAACCTGCCGGATACCGGGAAGGTCCTGGTGATGTCGGCATTGTAGTACTGATAACGGGCGCCCAGATCGCACAGCACCAGATCCCCGGGCATGGCCCGCTGGTTGTTTTCCGTATAGTGCAGAACCGTGGCGTTGCGGCCGGTGGCGCAGATGGTCCTGAAAGCATGGCCGCACTGGTTGCACTTCAGCGTGAAGTCGAAGTAGGCTTCCAGTTCGTTCTCCCAGATGCCCTCATGGCAGTAGCTCATCATCGTCTCGATGCCGGTCTTGGTGACCGCCAGAGCCTGGCGCAGCTTCTCCACTTCTTCCGGGGACTTGCTGGCGCGCAGGGCAACGATCTGCGGGAAGATGTTGACGATCCGGACATCCGGCAGCTGCTTTCTGATCTTATTGAACAGTTCGACGGCCGGATTGTTCTGATCCAAAGTCTGACGGCTCAGATCGCCGCACAGGCTAATGGGATACTTGGCACCGTACCTTATTAACAGGTTAGCGGCGGTATCTTCCAGCTCACTGACGTTGCGGACATCCTCAATGCCGCTGATCTGGCTGGCTTCCTTTTCCCGGATGCGTCCGCCGACCCACTTGGCCGCCAGCTCGTCATAGGGCTGGATGAACAGGGTCTGTCTGACCACCTGGCCGATCTTCACCAGTAACAGCACCAGACCTTCGCGGTCCAGGCCGGTGAAGTAATAGAATGAGCGGTCCACCTCAAAGGGGTACTTCTCATCGCCGATGGCGTAAGGCGCCTGGCCGGAGAACAGCATGGTCAGGCTGTTTTCGGGAAGGCTTTCCACAAATCTTTCTCTTCTTGTCTTATACATTGCCCAATCTCCTATCTGGTGTCATCTATGGTCGTGATCTTCTCGTTGCTGCCGATGGCCCTGACGCAGCGGACCTTGACGTCGCTGTACATCTCCAGAATGGCCACGTCGTCAGTAGCGATGCGGTTGTCCTTAAAGGCTTTATAATAGGCAGACAGGATGTCTTCCGTCCGGAAACCCTGAGGGGTCTGGGCCCGGCACAGCTGATCGCGGTCGAGATTGCGGGCCACATAGCCGTCCTCGACCAGCTTCATGCTGTCGTAGCAGTCCTTGACCAGCAGGGCAGCCCGTTCCGTCTTCAGTACGTCCTTGAGCTGCTGGAGGTCTTCCGGGGTCAGATAACAGCGGGCGCCGTCATGGATCAAAACGATCTCCTGATTGACGGCCATCAAGCCGTGGTAGACACTGTCCGTCCGGGTAGCGCCGCCCATGCAGTAGAGTTCCCGCCAGTCGGGATTCTTGCTGGCTTCGCCCAGCGTCTGCTCGGAAGTAACGACGATGATCTGCTCGCACTCCTTGTCATCCCTGAACGGCTGCAGGGCATGGTCAAGGACGCTTTTACCGTCTGAGAGCTTGTAGAGAAGCTTGTTGACGCCTCCCTTGAACCTTTCCGATTTACCGGCTGCCACTATGATCGCCGAATACTGCATATAACCACCTTCCAGTCTTTAATAATTTTACCACACTGAGCACTCTTTTCCTACCTGGTCAGTTCCGCGAAACGGCCATTCAGCCACGCCATCAGCTGCTGAGGGTCAACCAGCATCTGCAGGCCCCGCTGGCCGGCCGACAGGTAAACGGCGTCAAACAGGATGGCGGTCTCGTCCATGAAGGTGGGAAAAGGCTTCTTCATGCCCACCGGGCTGCAGCCGCCCCGGAGGTAGCCGGTCAGCGGCAGAAGCTCCTTCAGCGGGATCATTTCAACACGCTTGCTGCCGCAGGCGGCGGCGCACTTCTTGAGGTCGAGTTCCTCATTGACGGGTATGCAGAAGACGAAGTGAGCGTTTTTCTCGTCCCGGCAGACCAGTGTCTTGAAGATCTGCTGGGGGTCTTCCCCCAGCACTTCCGCCACGTGCTGGCCGGACAGGTCACTTTCATCCACCGGATACTGACGCAGCTGATAGCTGATCCCGGCTTCGTCCAGTTTTCTTAAGGCATTTGTCTTGTTCATCCCATCACCTTCCAAAAAGACCGGTTATATTCTACCATAACCGGTCTGATGTTTAATTACATTCTCCTGAGCTGACTGTGTATGATCAGCACGCCCAGCAGGAAGCTGAACTGGGAGACGATGTTGGTCGCCTGCGCCAGCCAGTGCATGGTGCTGGTGTCATCGAATTTGGCGCCCAGATAGCCCATGGCCAGCATGGTCACAAAGGAGATGACGAACATGACGGCGGCGTTCTTCTTATGCATCTTCAGACTCTTGATGAACAGGATCAGCTGAGTGCCGCCCAGACCGACGACCTGGCCGATGATGAAGACCAGATTGCTGGTATAGGGCACTACGGCGAAGATGCCGCTGGTTCTCCACTTGCTGCCAAGCAGGGAGAGGAAGACCAGCAGGAAGCCCGGGGCCTGCATCGGGAACATGGCGCCGTCCAGGGCAACGAAATCGCAGATGCCCAGGGCATACAGGATCTTCCAGGTCGCCTTGTAGATGCCGCCGATCAGAACCATGATCGAGCCAGCCGCCAGCAGGGCGAAGCGGCCTTTGGACATGGCGTCATACAGGTCTCTCTGCAGGATGACGGCGGAGATGAAGAAGAAGATGACCGGCAGGAAGTCCACCAGGGCCATGATCAGGCTGATGTTTCCCAGGTTGTTCATTTCTTCTCTCTTTCTACCTTATTTAAATGGTATAAGGGAATGAGCGGGAACAGGATCGGGGTGCGGTCAGCGTAGGCGATGTATTCGGGGTCGCTGCCGTAGTTCTTCTCATGGCGCTTCTCCAGTCTCTGAGCGCCGGAGATCATGACTCCGACGATCAGCACGTAGCCGATCGCAACGATGATCCACTGCTTGCCGACGACGGCTCCGATGCCGGAAACGACCACGCCGGTCCAGACCAGGATCTCGCTGAAGTAGTTCGGGCATCTGACGATCTTGTAGAGGCCGATGTCGCAGAAGCGGTGCGGGTTGAGCTTCTTGGCCGCTGATTTCTGGCTGTCAGCCAGCGCTTCGCCGGCGACGCCCAGAGCCATGATGATGGCCCCGGCGATGACGCTCCAGTTCAGATGGTCACCGTTGACCAGACGGTAGGTGACGGCGGAAGTCTGAGCGGCGTACATGGCGGCGCAGTAGATCCACATGAAGACGGATACGAAGATCGGAACCTTCTTGGTTCCCCCGGTGGAAGCCAGGGTCTTGCGGTAGGCGGCGTTCTTCGTTTCTCTTAAGAACAGGTAGGCACCCAGACGGAAGCCGTAGATGATCATCAGCACGCAGCAGATCATGGTCACCACATTGGCGCCATGGATGATGCCGTAGACCAGCAGCAACAGGCCGATGCCCATGACCGCGAAGCCGTAGCCCACGGACATGAACCAGACCAGCTGCTTGAAGCCGATCGAGCAAAGCACCAGAGCGGCGATGAAGCAGAAAAGCAGCAGCTTATTGAAGACCGGCGCTGGCGCCGTCGCGATTAACAGAGTATCTTCCATGTCTTATTCTCCCTTGAAGTATTCCTTTATGTACTTGGCGAAGCTGGCATCTCCGGTAACGTCCTTGCCGACCAGATCATGGGTCAGCGTCCACTTGGAGAACAGAATGATGTCATGCTTGCCTTCCTTCTTGATCTTGGGCAGGTTGGCCAGCACACTGAACAGCCAGGCCGGAGCGTACTTGATCTTTGTCGGCTTGCCGGCGGCGTCAAAGCACAGCTTGGCCATTTCCTCGTAGGTGTAGGTCTCCTTGCCGCCGACTTCGTAGAGAGCCTTCTGGTCATTCATGTGCTCGATGATGAAGGCAGCGAAGTCCGGGCAGTCAACGACATTGGCCTTGACGTGGCCATAGCCCTTCAGCAGCTGCATCTCGCCCTTGTCGACGTAGGGCTTGAAGACCTTGGCGATGTCGTAGAAGTAGCCGGTCGGACGGTAGATGACATAGTTCATCTCGCCCTTGCGCAGCTCCTGTTCAACCAGATACTTGGCGTGCAGCATCGGTACTTCCTCAGCGCCCGGCTCATCGCAGGCGATGACGGAGATGTAGTTGAAGGTCTTGACGCCGGCCTTGACGGCTTCCTTATACAGATTCATGTTGCCCTGATAGTCGATGTCATAGGCAGTGACCGTCTTGGATGAAGTGGTCAGGCCCATGGTGGTGATGACGATCTCCGCGCCATCGCACAGACCTTCCAGAGTTTCCGGCCTGGTAGCGTCAATGGCCACAAAGCGGTACTTTCCCTTCAGGCCTTCGATCTCTCTTTCCTTCAGGTCAGCGGCGACGACTTCATGTTTGGCAGCGACCAGTTTCTTCAGGATCTCGGCTCCCAGATTGCCGAAGGCGCCTGCTAATACTATTTTCATGATTATCCTCCCTCTTACACCGGATGACACCTTGATGCCATCCGCCTTAATTATCTCATCTGTCTTAATTCTACCATTTATCGGGAAATAGTCAAAAATTTCACGAACTGTTCCGGAACGCTGCCGGGGTAAATAGGAGATGGAAAACAGCGGGTTTTGGGCTATAATAACATTGAACTGAGAGGAGTCTTGATTATGGAACAGAACCTTAACGATCAGCAGTTAGCCAGAAGAGAAAAGATGAAGCAGCTCCGGGAGATGGGCATCGAGCCTTTCGGCAATGCCTTTAAGACCACCCATCATGCCGAAGAGCTGCACCGTCTCTATGGCGAGATGACCAAGGAAGAGCTGGAAGAGCTGGCTCTGGATGTGACGGTAGCCGGACGCATCATGTCCAAGAGAAGAATGGGCAAGCTCGGCTTCATGCACATCCAGGACAAGAGCGGCCAGATCCAGATCGTCGTCAACAAGGGCGTGGTCGGTGAGGATGTCTATGAGATCTTCAAGATCAACGACGTCGGCGACATCGTCGGCATCGAAGGCCAGCTGGTCAAGACCGATTCCGGCGAACTGTCCGTCAGGGCTCAGAAATACACCCATCTGACCAAGTCCCTCAGACCGCTGCCGGAGAAGTTCCACGGACTCACGGACGTTGAGGAACGCTACAGAAGAAGATACGTCGATTTGATCATGAACCCCGATTCCAAGAAGGTCGCTTTCCTGCGCCCGGCCATCCTGCGCTGCATCCGCAATTACATGGACTCCCAGGGCTATGTCGAAGTGGAGACCCCGGTGCTCACCACCCTGCTGACCGGCGCTTCCGCCCGGCCGTTTGTCACCCACCACAACACCCAGGATCTGGACATGTACCTGCGCATCGCGCTGGAGCTGCCCTTAAAGAGACTTTTGGTCGGCGGCATGGAAGCCGTCTACGAGATCGGCCGTACCTTCCGCAACGAGGGCATGGACCGGATGCACAATCCCGAATTCACGCTGATGGAAGCCTATCTGGCCTACTCCAATCTGGAAGGCATGATGGAGCTGACCGAAGGCATGTTCACTACCATCGCCAGAGAAGTCTTCGGTAAGATGGAATACAGCTATGAGGGCAATGTCATTTCCCTGGAAGGCCCCTGGAAACGGGTTTCCATGGTTGAAGCCATCAGGGAAAAGTGCGGCGTTGACTTCAGCAGAGAATACACCCTGGAAGAAGCCAAGGCTCTGGCCGCCCAGCACCACATCGAAGTTGAGCCTCACTTCACC
>JAGAFL010000030.1:0-10931 GCA_017612595.1 Erysipelotrichaceae bacterium
GGTTCGTATCGCAGGTTAGCTATCAGCTGCTGCTGTTTGTCAGCGCCCTGGTGATCATGACTGTCTTCGGCAGCTATGTGCTGCCCAACATGATCTCGGTGCTGGAGATAAGCGGTCAGCGTACTCAGAACATTGTCAGACTGTTTTCCGCAGTGAAAGCACTGCGCGATCTGCTGATCGCTGCAGTCAGTGTGCTGTGCATCTGCGGCTTCTATATCCTGAAGAAGCACCGGCAGAACTATCTGTGGATGCTGATGCACAGGCTGCATCACGACCGGCTGATCAGAACGCTGGCCAGCTATCAGTTTGCCGGCGAACTGGAGCTGCTGCTTTCGGCATCGGTGAGCCTGCCGGATGCTCTGGAGATCCTGCGCTTTCAGCGCTCGGACAGTTTTACATCACTGCTGGCCTATCATTTCCATGACAGCCTGATGAACGGCCTTCAGCTTTCCGACAGTCTGAAAAATGAATACTTTGACGAGCAGTTTACTGCGATTGCTCTGTACGGTCTGCAGGACGACAGCTTTCGGCAGTCATTGACAGACTATCGCTGCGCCGTCGAAAAGAGGATCGAAAGAGCTCTGAAAAAACTGACGGCAGTTCTGTCGGTCCTCTGTTACGGTTTTGTGTTCATCATCATAATTCTGGCCTATCAGGTACTGCTGCTGCCGCTGGAATTACTGGAGGGTTTATGAAGAAGGGTTTTACGATTCTGGAGATGATTCTGGTTCTGATGGTCGTTACCGTCATGATCCTGATAACGATTCCCAACATCAGCCGCAAGCGGCAGATCATCAACGATGTCGGCTGCCGGGCGCTGGTGGAAGTGGTCAACGGACAGATTCTGGTCTATGAACTGAATAACGGCGATGTCACCAGCATTCAGCAGCTCATAGACGAAGGCCTGCTGACTCCGCAGCAGGCTACCTGCCCCAATGGACAAAGGATCGTGATCGAACATGGTCAGGCCGTGGCGAGATAGAGGCTATGCGCTGATTGAGATGCTCATGGTCCTGCTGATCATGAGCATCCTGTTGCTGTTTTCGGTCCGCTCGCTGAAGCGGGAAGTGCATAAGCCGGTCAGCTTTGTGATCGATGAGATCGTAATGAGGCAGTATGAAGCCATCATTGAATGCGAAAAGACCTATTATGAGGAGTATGACTGTGAGATCCGCTTCAACCGCCGCGGCAATGTCAATCAGGCAAATACCTATCACGTCTACGGAAGCCGGATCATCGTCACCCTGGGTACCGGGAGAGTATATGTCAAGAAATAGCAGGGGGAATGTCTTGCTTGAATGCCTGATAGCGTTGATGTGCATGATGGCGATGAGCAGCTGCGTAGCGCTGCTATGCCGTCTGCAGGCGGCCAGCGCTTCTCTGACTGATCAGGAGGATACCTTCATGCTTAAGCTGCAGTGGGAGGCGAAGGGAAGATGCCGGATCTACTGTCCGAAGGACGATCCGATCGTGGATATAGCCTTTTAGAAATGCTGGTCAGTCTGCTGATCGCGGGCTTTCTGGCTTCCCTTTCCTTTCCCGTTTTCCGGACGCTGGAAGAGATGGTCAAGCTTCAGAAGTACCGCTATCAGGACGAAATCGGCATCTACCAGCTGCAGATCACTCTGGCCTGCAACAGCATTCTGGAAGTATCCCGGGATGAGATCCTCTATGAGAGCTACGAGCACGATGACTGTGTTATTTCGGTGGTAAATGACAATCTGATCTCCCAGCCCGGCTGGGTGTGCTTTCTGCACGAAATTGACGACATCAGCTTCTCAGTCCAAGATGAGATCATCTATCTGGAGTTTTCAAGAGATGGAGAATACCGTGAATACCCGATCGCCTATTACCGGAAAAGCCAGTAGAGGCTTCATCAGCGTCTATTTCATTTTCCTGCTGCTGGTGGCTACCGTCATGGTGGGATATCTTACTGAGAGCATCAGCCGTTATCTGTACTTTCTGAAAAACCTGGAAATGTTCAGAACCATGAATAACGTTGAAGTGCTGGTGATCGGCAGGCTGCGTTATGCCTACCGCAACTATCAGGAAAAGGACGAGCTTCTTTACTATGACGGATGTGCCATTCTGATCACAATCGACGGCGATGAAGCGGAGATAACGATCATGTCCCACGGCTACAGCCGTGAGCGAAGACTGCGCTACGACAGCGAGAAGGATCTGGTCGAAAGCTACCGCTAGGTACTATCCAAAAGCGGGGAAATGCTGTATAATGAAAGTGTCAAAATTATATGCTTTTCCGACACGTAAGATAAGGGAATTCGGACGTTATCCGGAGGTGTTGAAGACCTCAGTTATCTCATGAGGGATCCTGAATCCGGATACAGAATACCCACCTGGTTATGCAGGGAATTGTCTTAAATTTTGATAGAGGGTCCCCTGCGGGGCCCTTTTAAACAGGAGAGCATCATGAATGCATACATGAAGAGGTTATTCAGGATCATGCGGCGGCGCTATGGGACGATCGAAAAGCTGATCAGAACCGATGATGAGCATCAGTTCTGGGCGGTGACTGCCGGCCAGCCGGTATGCAGCCGCAAGACGGTCTACAATCTGGAGCGCGGCAGGGCGGAGACTGACGAAGACACGGTAGCGTTTCTGATCGGAAAACTGGGTTTCCGCTATGTCAGCGGACAGCGGGAGAACAGTCAGCTGATCATGATCGCGGCCGGGCTGAAACAGGCAATAATGGCAGGTGATGACAATGGGGTAGAAAGGGTTCAGATGATGGTTGAGGCACTCAGTTACGAGGGTGTCTTTTTGTTTGACCTCTGGCAGCTTCTGTTGAAAGCAGTGACGGAATTCTACCGTACCGGCAGTTTCAGCAGCTATTGCCGGCTGAGGGAAATGAACCTAGATGACAGCATCTTCGCACCTGATCTCATCTGGCTGTCAGATTATGTCCAGGTCTTCTTTCAGGTCTTTGTGTGCGGGGACTTTGCCTGCGCAAACCGGATCATGCCCAAGCTATCGGGCATCAGTGAATTCGATCTGGCGGTTCTGATGATCGGACAGGTGGAAAGCGAACAGCTGCTGGGGCTGATGATCAGTCAGCTGGAGAGCCGGATCCATGGTCTTGCTCCATCGCAGAAGGAACGTCTGCGTTACTGGATGCGGACATGTCTCAGCATCAGCAGGCTGTGCCATGGCCGGCCCGATGATGATGGCATCGGCCCGGATCCAGCGGCGACGGTAAGAACCGTCGCGGAAAGAAAAGATCCGCTGAGCCGCCGCTTTCTGCAGGAAATAAGCCCGTACCGCAATCCTTTAATCGCCGCCATGCTCCGCCGAAAGGCCCTGACTGAGGCCATGAATAACCGACATTACCGAATGCTCTGTGATGTAGTGGAACTGCTGGAGTTCTGATAAATGCATAACCAGGAAATCTTACTATTGAAAACGCCAGGCCTTTATACTAAAATGTAGCCATAGGCAGGTGTTAACATGCAGGAATTTTGGAGATCTTTATTGACATTCATTCTCGGAGGAGCAGTCGGTGCCGGCTTAGGCTTTTACTTTACCAGAAGAAGCATTGAAAAGCAGCTCAAGGAAAATCCCCCGGTCAATGAAAAGATGATCCGCGCCATGTTCATGCAGATGGGAAGAAAACCGTCCGAGGCACAGATCAAGCAAGTCATGAAGAACATGAACCAATATAAGTAACACAGCTGACGCTGTGTTTTTTTCTGGCGAGTGTTTGCATTATTCTCCCGAAGAATATACAATTCTCTCGGGAGTTTTTATGAAGAAGATCAGTGAGTACCTTGAAAAGAACAGAACGGTCAGAAAACTGGAAAGCGTTGTCCTTCTCTTTCTGGTGGTTTGTTCCTTATTCAGCTTTGTGAAAGGGTTTGTGCGGGTCAACGCCGATGTTCATGAGGCGCAGTATCAGGGCACTCTCATCATGGAAAGAGACCGCTCTCTGGAAGACTACGATGAAGACAGTTCCGTCTGTGACGTCACCTACCGCAGCGGCGGGATGACGATGGTCGTTTCCTACCCTTATGAGGAATATGAAAATCTGACCGGTGATACGATAGAAGCCTATCAGTTCATCTGCCAGGACGGGACCATGCTGTTCTTCGATCACCCGCAGCCCAGCGGACCGGAAATAGGCAATGCCTACCGGCAGGTCAAGGCCAATCAGACTTCCGGCCTGTTCAGCCTTGCTTCCTCGCTGGGGATCCTGGCGCTTTCACTGGCGGTAATACTGCTGTTCGGCGGCTTTTTCAGCACCTATGAGAAGATCTGGTTCATGTCGATCATGGTGCTGGCGACCGTCTTCTCAGTCATCTTCCCGGAAAGCACGGTCAACGGCGTCAACGGCATCGTGATAATGCTGCTGTATCTGCTGGACACCTTCCTCAACATTCTCTGCGAACTGCTGATCTCCAAGCAGTCGCGGTATAACTTTCTGGTATCCGTACTGGTGGAGATCACGGAGATCGTCATCTGCATCGTGCTGATGTACCGCTTCGCGACCATGGTAACCACGCTGTTCTTCTGGCTGCCCATCGACATTCTGAGCTTCATCAACTGGACAAGGCATAAGGATGAACAGGAAGACGAACTCACGGCCGTACGAAGGCTGAAAGGCTGGCAGGAAGCGCTGATCATCCTGGTGATAGTTGCCTGGACTGTCATTGTCGGCTATCTGCTCAGCGGGCTGGACATCACCACGGATTTCTATGACAGCGAGAGGCTGGAAACAGCAGTGACCTACATCGATGCCTGCGCTTCGGCGGTAGGGGTTGCCAATGGACTGTTCATCTTCTTCCGTCTGCGGGAACAGTGGATAGCCTGGTACATCTGCGCGCTGCTGGAGTCGGTAATAAACATTCTTTCCGGTCAGTATGTTCTGCTGATCCTGAAGCTTGGCTATTTCACTAATACGACTTATGGGTACATCAAGTGGAGCCGCTACATCAGGTCGCATGGTGATGAAAAGGGGTCATTATTCTGAAATAAGCTGCCGGTACGATTTTGTTTGTGCTGAGACAGTAAAACTGATACAATACATTAGGAAAAAAACAAAGCATAAGGAGTTGATATTATGGCAATTGAATCTGGAGATTTCAAAACAGGATTAACCGTAATCGTAGATGGCGATCCCTGGGTAGTCATTGACTTCCAGCACGTAAAACCGGGCAAGGGTGCCGCCATTCTGAAGACCAAGATGAAGAATCTGAAGACCGGTTCCACGCAGGAAAGAAACTTCAACGCCAATACGAAGTTTGACGCGGCCGTCATCGAGAGAAAGAAGGCTCAGTATTCCTACATGGCCGACAACACCTACTACTTCATGGATCAGGATACCTATGATACCTATGAACTCAGTGAGGAACACATCGGCGACAACAAGTACTATATCATCGACGGCATGGAAGTAACGCTGATGTTCTTTGAAGGCCAGCTGCTGGACATTTCCGTACCCGACAAGGTCGAACTTGTCATCGCTGAAACCAGCCCGGCCATCAAGGGCGCACCCAGCACTCAGACCAAGGATGCCGTTACCGATACCGGCCTGTCCCTGAGGATTCCGCAGTTCATCGAGGAAGGCGAGACCGTTCTTGTCTCAACGCTTGACGGCAAGTACGCAGGAAGAGCATAAAGATCGACAATATCGGCTGTATGAATAAGGTCGTTCTGATAACCGGCGCTGCCAAGGGCATCGGCCGGGCGATCGCGCTTGACCTGGCCGGCCATGGCTATGACATTGTCATTAACTATCTGACTTCTCAGAAGCAAGCGGAAGAGCTGAAGGAAAGGATCACTGAAGAGCATTCAGTCAGATGTCTTGCCATCAGGGCTGACGTTTCCAATGAGGAAGAAGTGGATGCCATGTTCACCCAGGTGGAACAGCTATTTGGCCCTGTTGACATTCTCATCAACAATGCGGCCATTGATCTTTCCAACCTGTTTCATCTGAAGACGGCAGAAGAGTTCCGCCGGACGCTGGATGTCAATGTCGTGGGAGCCTACAACTGCGCAGTCAGAGCGGCAGAGGGCATGAAGAAAAGGCAGTTTGGCCGGATCGTCAACATCGCTTCGACCAACGGCATAAACACCTATTATCCGATGTGCTTCGATTATGACGCATCAAAAGCAGCACTAATATCACTGACGCATGATCTGGCTGTCCAGTATGCGCCCTACGTGAACGTCAATGCCATCGCGCCGGGATTCATCGGCACGGAAAGCGAACTGGAAGGCTATGACGAGCAGTTTCTGAACCAAGAGCAGCAGAAGATCCTGGTCGGCCGCTATGGCCAGCCTGAGGAAGTAGCCGCTCTGGTCAGGTTTCTGGTCGGCAGTGAAGCAGACTTCATCAACAACACCGTGATCAGAATTGACGGCGGCCAGATGGGAAGCTGCTGACAGATTGATACCAATAACATTGAAAGCACCGAAGACATGTTACTGTCATCGGTGCTTTTTTACGCGATGATTTCCACAAGTACAGTATCTGTGAAAATCCTTTCCGTTTTGTGAAAAATATAACAAACATATTGCCTTCACTTTCCCTAAAGCGTAAAATGTTGCCAAGAACGTAAGACGTTCGGGAGGTTTCTATGACTGAAAACAAATTGAACAACCCAGTAAACGAAGAAGTAAATGATCTTGTGGAAAGAGCACAGAAGGCTCTGGATGCATTTTCATCATATACGCAGGAGCAGATAGACTACATTGTCGCCAAGTGCTCAGTAGCCGGACTGGACCATCACGGCGATCTGGCCAGGGCGGCAGTCGATGAGACCGGAAGGGGCGTCTTTGAGGACAAGGCTACCAAGAACCTGTTTGCCTGTGAATACGTGGTAAACAACATGCGTCACTTAAAGACGGTCGGCGTCATTTCCGAAGATCCGGTTACCGGAATCACGGAGATTGCCGAGCCGGTCGGCGTGATCTGCGGCATTACGCCGGTCACCAATCCGACTTCAACGGTCATCTTCAAGTCACTCATCTGTCTGAAGACCAGAAATCCGATCATCTTTGCCTTCCATCCCAGCGCTCAGCAATGCTCCAAGAAGGCAGCGGTCGTCATGAAGGAAGCGGCGGAAGCGGCCGGAGCGCCGAAGGACTGCATTCAGTGGATTGAGCATCCCAGCATGGACGCAACGACCGCTCTGATGCATCATCCCGGCGTTGCCACGATCCTGGCGACGGGGGGCAACGCCATGGTAGAGGCAGCCTACAGCTGCGGCAAGCCGGCCATGGGCGTCGGCGCCGGCAACGTGCCTGCCTACATGCATTCTTCCTGCGACATCGAGCAGGCAGTCAATGACATCGTCATTTCCAAGTCGTTTGACAACGGCATGATCTGCGCTTCCGAACAGGCAGTCATCATTGATGAGGCCATCTATGACCAGGCCGTAGACATGTTCAAGCGCTTTAAGGTGTATTTCGCCAGCAAGGACGAGAAGAAGAAACTGTCCAAGTACATGTTCGGCTTTGCGGAAAACGAAAAGGGGGCTGAGACAGCCCGGCTGAATCCTGCCGTTGCCGGCAAGTCACCGGTATGGCTGGCTCAGCAGGCTGGCTTTGAGATTCCGGCAGATACCAGCATCATTGCGGTAGAGTGCCGGACCGTCGGCGAAAAGGAACCCCTCAGCCGTGAGAAACTCTCTCCCGTTCTGGCCTTCTTCAAGGTCAAGGACGAAAAGGAAGGCTTTGAGAAGGCTGAGGCGATGGTCCGCTTCAACGGCCTGGGCCACAGTGCCGTCATCCACTGCAAGCAGCAGAAAATGGCTGATGAATACGGTGATAAGGTACTGGCCATGAGGATCATCTGGAATTCCCCGGCAACCTTCGGCGGCATCGGCAATGTCTACAATTCATTCCTGCCGTCGCTGACTCTGGGCTGCGGTTCCTATGGCCGCAACTCGATTGGCGGCAATGTATCCGCCGTTAACCTGATCAACATCAAGAAAGTGGGAAAGAGGAGAAATACCGTGCAGTGGTTCAAGGTTCCGCAGAAAATCTATTTTGAAAGAAACTCCATTCAGTATCTGACTTCATGCCGCGACGTCAACCGGGTCTTTATCGTGACTGATACCTCGATGGTCGAGTTCGGCTTCCTTACCAAGATCACCGATCAGCTCAATGCCCGCCGAAACGAAGTCGTCATTCAGCTGTTCTGTGACGTTGAACCTGATCCGGATATCACAACGGTAAAGAAAGGCGCGGCAATGATGGAGATCTTCAAGCCTGATACCATCATCGCCCTGGGCGGAGGCAGCGTCATGGACGCCGCCAAGGGCATGTGGCTGTTCTATGAGAACCCGGATGTCAACTTCGATGACCTCAAGCAGAAGTTCATGGACATCCGCAAGCGCGCCTTCAAGTATCCGGAACTGGGCCGGAAGACCAAACTGATCTGCATACCGACCACTTCAGGCACCGGCAGTGAAGTAACTCCTTTCGCCGTAATCTCCGACAAGGCCAATAACAAGAAGTACCCGCTGACCGACTACTCGCTGACCCCGACGGTCGCCATCGTCGATCCCGAGTTTACGACCAACCTGCCGCCCAGAGCGACGGCGATGACCGGTCTTGACGTTCTCACTCATGCCATCGAAGCCTATGTCTCGGTCATGGCCAATGACTTTACTGACGGTCTGTGCCTTAAGGCCATTCAGCTGGTCTTCCAGTATCTTCCCAGAGCGGTAAAGGACGGAAAGAACGACCTGGAAGCCAGGGAAAAGATGCACAATGCGGCTACCATAGCCGGAATGGCCTTCGCCAATGCCTTTTTGGGCATGACGCACTCACTGGCTCATAAGACCGGCGCGGAATTCCATACCGTTCACGGCTATACCTGCGCGGTCTATCTGCCTCATGTCATCCGCTATAACGGATCAGTGCCCACTAAGCTGTCTGTCTGGCCCAAGTACAATCACTACTGCGCTGACCGGAAGTATCAGGAGATCGCTCAGCTGATCGGTCTGAAGGCCGATACCCCGGCCGAAGGCGTTGAAGCGCTGGCGCAGGCGGTCACTGACCTGACCAGGGAATGCGGACTGGATCCCAACCTGGCAGCCATGGGCATCAGTGAAGAGCAGTTGGAAGCTGCCGTTGACTCGATCGCCGTACAGGCCTTTGAGGATCAGTGCTCGCCAGCCAACCCCAGAGTACCGATGGTTGAGGACATGAAGGAGATCATCCGCAAGGCCTACAAGGGCAACTGAAAATCGAAAGCATTTTCACCCGTTTCCTGTTGCAAGAAAACGGGTTTTTTATTATCGTTAAATTGAAAGATAAGTGAGGTAATAATATGGGATTCGATAAGAGTTATGCTAAGTATGTTGACCACACCGTGCTGAAGATGCCGACCACTCTGGCGACGGTAAAGCGCTTCTGCGATGAGGCCAAGGAATACAATTTTGCCTGTGTCTGCGTCAATCCGTGCAACATCGCCTTCGTGGCCGAGCAGCTGAAGGGAACCGACATCCATGTCGGTGCCTGCATCGGCTTCCCTCTGGGCGCTACGACGACCGCCGTCAAGGCCTTTGAGACCAAAGACGCCATTGCCAACGGCGCCAACGAGATCGACATGGTCATCAATGTCGGCCGTCTGAAGGACAAGGATTACGATTATGTTCTCAATGACATCAAGGCCGTCGTCGATGCCGCTCATCCGGCTGCCCTGGTAAAGGTCATCATTGAGACCTGCGAACTCACCGATGACGAGAAGATCAAGGCCTGCGAACTCGCCACCGAGGCGGGAGCTGACTTCGTCAAGACTTCCACCGGCTTCGGCAAGGGCGGCGCTACCGCGCATGATGTCAGGCTCATGAAGGAGCACATTGCCCCCAACATGCAGGTCAAGGCCTCAACCGGCATCAACAGCCGGGCAACCTGCGATGAGATGATCGCGGCCGGCGCTACCCGCATGGGTACCAGCAAGGGCATCTACATCGTCAAGGATGAGCTTCCGAATCTGTAAAAGATATGACAGTCAAGACATTTTTCTGCCCGACCGAGATAATCGACGGTCCGGGCGTTATAAATAACCTGCCGCAGATAACTGCTGAGTATGGCAAAAAGGCGATGGTGGTCGTCGACCCCTTCTTCTTGAACAGCCCGCTTCTTAAGAGAATTGAAGCGCTTTTGACCGGCTATGAGATCCGCGTTTTCGGAAAGGTAACTCCCAACCCGCGGGACAATGAGATCAATGAAGGTGCGGCTGAATGCCGTCAGTTCGGCGCTGATTTCATCATTGCCATCGGCGGCGGTTCCGCCATCGACAGTGCCAAGGCCATCAACATCGTCTCGACCAACGGAGGAGAGTGCTGGGATTACGTCCGGGTAGCCGGCAAGGAGATCCGCCCGATTACTGAGAAGCTGCTTCCGCTGATCGCAATACCGACTACCAGCGGTACCGGCAGCGAGTGCACCCGCTATTCCGTGGTGACCAATGGCATTACCCATGCCAAGAGCACCATCAAGACCGACCTGAACTTCCCAACCAAGGCGCTGGTCGACCCGGAGATGACGGTTTCCGTTCCCCGCAAGACGACAGCCCTGACGGCCATTGATGCCTTTGCCCACTGCTTTGAATCCTACATCGGACCCAAGGCCAATGAGTTCTCGGAAATGTTCTCGCTCAAGGGCATGGAACTGTTCATCAAGAGTGTCCGGAGGGTCATTGAGGATGGCAGCGATACTCAAGCCCGCAATGATCTGAGCATGTGCTCAACCCTGGGCGGTCTGGCGATCACCCATTCAGCTACGACGCTGCCTCACGGCATCGGCCAGGCTCTCAGCGGTGTTACCGACGCACCGCATGGCGGCTCGATCGCCGTCTGCATGCCTCAGGTAATTGAGTGGACCCTGCCGTATGGTCAGCAGAGATTTGCCAGAGTCGCCTGCATGTTCGATGAAAGTCTTAAGGACCTGCCTGAAGAAGA
>JAGAFL010000031.1:0-2823 GCA_017612595.1 Erysipelotrichaceae bacterium
ACCCTGATCGAGAACATCGACATCTTCAGAAGGCTGAAGAAGGACTATCCTTCCAAGCTCTTACTGGTCTCCTTCATGGGCAGAAACGATGAGGAGTGGGCTTATCTGGCTGAACAGCTCACCGCCGCCGGCGCTGATGCGCTGGAAATGAATTTCTCCTGCCCCAACATGACGGAAGACCATACCGGCAGCGACGTCGGTCAGATACCGCAGCTGGTCGAACACTACACCCGCATCGTCAGAGAACATACCCATCTGCCCATCATCGCCAAGCTGACGCCCAATGTCACCGACATCAGGGAGAGCGCTGAGGCGGCAGTCCGGGGCGGCTGCGACGGTCTGGCGGCCATCAATACCATCAAGAGTCTGATCGAGGTGGACATCGATCCCACCGACGGCATCTACCGCGCCTCCATCGGCGGCTATTCCGGCAAGGCGGTCAAGCCGATTGCCCTGCGCTTTACCGCTGAACTGTCTCAAGACGAGAAACTGGCCGGCCAGCACATCACCGCCATGGGCGGCATTGAAAGCTGGAAGGATGCCCTGGAATTCATCGTCCTGGGCGCCGACAGCGTGCAGGTGACCACGGCGATCATGCAGTACGGCTACCGGATCATCGACGATCTGCGGGAAGGACTGGCTCTGTATCTGGAAGACCACGGTTTCCAGTCGGTAAGGGACATCGAGAACTCGGCCATCGAGGGCATCGTGCCGACCGAACAGCTGGACCGTTCCTACATCATCTATCCCCGCTTTCTGAGGGAAAGGTGCGTGGGCTGCCAGCGCTGCTACCTGTCCTGCCTGGACGGCGGCCATCAGACCATCAGCATCAAGGAGGGAAAGCCGGTCCTTGATTCCCGGAAGTGCGTGGGCTGTCATCTGTGCGTGCTGGTCTGCCCCAATGAAGCCATCGTCTCCTCGGAGGTCAGGGTTCCCAAGAAGGAGGTCTGAGGGACCTGTCAGAGCTGACAGGAAGGTTTCTGCTTGTTAAAGCAGGCAAATATGAGATAATTCATTTAAGACAGGAAAACAAAAACGGCATCAGAGCCGTGACATCATAATCGTTCAGATTCGGGAGGGACACCTTATGGAAACGGATATTCAGAAGGAAGGAAATACGGAAAAGAAACAGAGCAGGCTTAATACCTATGTCCTTTCCAAGGGCATCATCAACCTGTCTTTGATCATTCTGGGCACGGTACTGCTGACGGTTTTTTTGCGCAACGTTCAGACTAAGAGTTCGCTGTACAAGCAGCAGAAAAACAATGAACTGGCGCTTTCCGAGGTCGTCACGATCCTGGAAAAGAACACCGACAGTGCTGAAGCGCTGACCGACATCTACCATGAGGGCAACTGGAAGAGCCTCGATGAGATCGACTTGCTGCTTTCCAAGGGCATGTTTGAGTCAATTGCCACCGATGATGATACCGTCCGCAGCGAAGTGTTCGCCACCTTGGCTGAGCGGGCCGGTCTGCCATATCTCTACCTGCTGGACATGGACGGCATCGTCGTCATCAGTCCGGATGCTTCCATGAAGGGCCTCAATCCGGCGGTCAGAGGTTATCTGACGCAGGAAAACCTCAACCATCTGCTTAACTGGTGCCTGGATGACACCGGCAAGGCCACTGCGGTCCGGGTGATTAACCGGTTCGGAACTTTCTATTTCTATTCCAAGCCCTACACCTATAACAACCGTCAGTATGCTCTGGTTCTGGGAGCCGATGCCAGTCCGCTGGATGTCAGCATCGCTTCCCTGACTGACACCTCGGCGGTCTTAAGCCGCATGGCCGTCATCAACCGGGGATTCCTGTTTGCGGTCAGCTGCCGTGACGATCTGATGCTTTATTACAACGATGGGGAAAACATCCTCAGCGGACAGAACGCCTTGTCCTGCGGACTTAACAAGGATATCTTTACTGACGGCTATAATGGCCTGCAGAGCATTCAGGGGGAAGAGTATTACTGTTCTTCCCGGATCTTCAACGGTGATACGGCCATCATCGCCGCCGCCAAGGCAAAGACCGTGCTGTCGCACGACAAGTACGTGCTGTTCTGGTCGATTCTGAGTTTCAGTCTGGTGATGATCCTGTGTCTGGTTTACGGCATCATCGTAAAGAATGACTTCTTCCGCAACGGCGTCAAGACCGACCGCATCATCCTGAGGCAGAATTCCGGTAATCCGATCAGCTTTGACCGTACGATCTTCAAAAAGGTGCTGCCGCTGATGCTGATCGGCATTCTGGCCGTTTACAGCATCACTTTCTACATGCAGACCCTGCTGGAGGTTTCCGAAGGCATTGACAAGTCCAATGTTGTTCTGCAGGAGGTCACGGCCCGCTATGAGGAAGGCGAGGAAAGCCGGAAGGTCATCGTCGACTATTACAACAGCCGCTTCCTTTCCACCGCAAGAATGCTGACGTTCATCATCGAGGAAGACCCGGAGATCTTCAACCAGCCTTCCGACCACTATCACACCGTCTATGACAGCGAGGGCAACCGTCAGTTCGTGCTTGACGATGAGGGCAATCCGCTGAAGTCGATAGCCTCTTCGGACATTCTCAAACGGCTGTGCCGGGAAAACAATATCAGCGCCATATACCTCTTTGATGAGGACGGCCGCACGATCGCGACCAGCACGGACAACTGGTTCTTCATTCTCAGTCAGAATGAAGAAGACCAGTCCTATCCCTTCCGTAAAGTCCTCAACGGCTTACAGGAATACTATCTTCAGACTTCCATGGTCAACGATCTGGGTGAAGAGACCCAGTACTTCGGCGTGTCCATGAACTACTATACGAAAAAGGATCCTTCCGGCAATACCGT
>JAGAFL010000032.1:0-17136 GCA_017612595.1 Erysipelotrichaceae bacterium
AGACTTCATACAACCACCAGCAGCGCTTCCAAAAAGACTATCTGAGTATAAAGGTAAACTGTAAATATTACATTCATTTTTGAATGACCTCCTTCACTTCCTAAAGGAAGCGCGGAGTGAAACGGAGCGCGCGATTTTTTGATTTTTGTCAACCCTTTTTATACATTTTCTTTTTTTTCTCCCAGAGAAAAAAAAGAGGGCCAAGTTTTCTGCTTGACTCTCTGTTCTGTCATTTTGTTAACTTAATGACGTTGGCTCACGCCTCTTTTTCTTTCTTTAGGTCGACTACCACGATTTCCGGGTAGTTGTTCAGTCTAAACGGAAACAGCGAATTCCCCAGTCCCCGGGAAAGGATCATCGCCGTGCCGTTCATCTCGTGCATGCCGGCACTGTAGCGGGGAAAAACACCCTGCTGAGGTCCGTACAGCCCGCCGATGAAGGGCAGCCGGAACTGACCGCCGTGAACATGTCCGCACAGGACCAGTTCAATGTCATACCGGCTGTAGGAATCGATGTGCTGGGGCTGATGGGAAAGCAGCACGATGTAGTCCTCTTTTTTCGGCGCCAGCCGGTCAAGCTGATCGTCGATGAAGGCTTTCTGCGCCTCGAACCGGCGGCTGCCGCAGACCGAAGCGTCGTCCAGACCGATCAGGGTAATTCCCCGGAAGCGGACAGCTTCGTTTTCCAGATAGACCGTTCCCGTCTGCCTGACCTTTTCCAGGTAATCCCGGTCTCCCAGATATACTTCATGATTCCCGCGGACATAATAACAGGGACAGAGCGCCGTCAGCTGTCTGAGCAGGCTGAGCGTTCTCTTCCGGTTTGGCAGTCTCTTGTCCAGAAGATCCCCGGTGATGCAGATCAGATCGGGCTTCTGCTCCCTGATCTTTTCCACCAGGCGGTAGTTATCCTTCCCGAAAAGTCCCCAGTGCAGGTCAGAGAGCTGAACGATCCGGATGTCTTCGCTGCACGGCAGAATGAAACGGCTCACCGTCAGGTGATGATTGCTGTAGAAGAGAAAGCCAAGCAGGGCCGCAGCTGCCGGAATGAACCAGTATTTCATGTCTCTATTATATAGGCTTGCCTGCCGTTTGAAAAATCTGCCTTTTTTCGGACACTTTGGTCTCCTTGCTCGTTATTAGAGTAGAAGAGGTACAGAACAATGAAAAACATCAGGAAAATTATCGTAATAATCATGGTCCTGCTGCTGTGCGGCTGCGCTGGCGGCAAGATGGCAGAAGACCGTAAGACAACCGGCTTATATGAAGACGGCTACGCCTATAACAGCGACATCGCACAAGATTCCGGAACCGGCTTCAAGCCCGGCAGTTCAGCTGATACTCAAGCTCCGGACGTTGCCGCAGCGGGAACGGAATCCCTGCCCAGCAAGATCATCGTCAAGGCCGGGCTGGAAATGGAAAGCAGCGATCTGAACAAGACCGTTGAACAGATCAACGCCGCCATCGCCAAAGTCGGCGGCTACGTTCAGAGTTCCAAGGTCTACGCTAACGATTATTCCTACTATCACAGCCGTTCCGCTCACATTGTCGTCCGCGTTCCGGCCGACAGATATGAGGAATTCATGGCTGCCACCGAAGAATACGGCAATATCATTTCCGTAAATACGTCTGCCGACGACATCACCACTGCCTACTATGACCTGGCTGCCCGTCTGGAATCTCTGAAGACCCAGAGAGAAAGAGTGATGGAATTCTACAAGCAGGCCAAGAACATTGAAGAACTGATCATGATCGAACAGCGCCTTACGGAAATCGACAGTGAGATCGCGGCCAAGGAGATCACCATGAAGAACTATGACCTGCTTACCGCTTACAGCACCGTGACCTTTGACATCACGGAAGTCAGCAAGTTCACGGAGACGGAAGACACTTTCTTCACCAGACTGAAGAATACGGTCGTCGATTCCTTCACCGGATTCATGTATTTCCTGGAAGAAGCCCTGTTCTTCGTGATCAACAGCTTCTGGTACGTCCTGCTGCTCATCGGCGTCATCTTTGTGGTCAGCTGGCTGAACAGAAAGTTCCACTTCCTGAAGAAGCCGGTCATCAGAAGAAGGAAAAACGGCGGGGAAGACGAAGAACACCTTTCCTGAGCATCCCTCCGACACTCTCAAAGGACAGGATCCATTCCTGCCCTTTTTTGTTTTTGCATATTGGGAATCGTAATGTATAATTTTATGGTGAGGTGGATGTTATGGACAAGATGTTAGCCAGACTTAAGAACATGGCCGAAAGGTATGACGAGATCAATGATACGCTGATCAACACGCCTTCCTTTGCCGACGCCCGGGAATATGCCCGATTAAGCAAGGAGCAGTCCTCCCTGCAGGCCCCTGTGGAAGCCTACCGGCAGCTGCTGGACGTCATGCAGCAGATCGAAGATGCCAGGGAACTGCTGAAGGATCATGAACTGCATGAAATGGCGGAAATGGAGCTTGCTGAACTGCAGCCCAGAGAGCAGGAACTGCTGGACCGTCTGGAAGTACTGCTGATCGAAAAGGATCCCAACGACGAGTGCAACGCCATCTTCGAGATCCGCGGCGCTGCCGGCGGCGACGAAGGCAATATCTTTGCCGGTGACCTTTATCGCATGTATGTCCGCTATGCCGAATCCAAGGGCTGGAAGATCGAGACCTACTACGCCGAAGAATGCGAAGCCGGCGGCTTTTCCAACATCTCCTTCATCATCAAGGGCAAGGAAGTCTACCGGGAAATGAAGTTTGAATCCGGCGCTCACCGGGTTCAGAGAGTCCCGAAGACCGAATCAGCCGGTCGCATCCACACCTCAACCGCTACCGTTCTGGTCCTGCCGGAAGTCGACAACGTCGATTACCAGATCAACGAGGAAGACCTCATCTTTGAGACTCACCGCGCTTCCGGAGCCGGCGGTCAGCACATCAACAAGACCGACTCGGCTGTCCGCATCACCCACATTCCTACCGGCATTACCGTTAACTGCCAGGACGGCCGCAGCCAGATCCAGAACCGCGAACAGGCCCTCAAGATCATTACCGCCCGGGTCTTTGACGAATACAAGCGCAAGGAAGAAGCGGAAAAGGGCGAAGTGCGCCGCAGCAAGATCGGCACCGGCGACCGCAGCGAAAAGATCAGAACCTACAATTACCCGCAGAACCGGGTAACCGACCACCGCATCAACTTTACCGTTCAGCAGCTGGACCGCGTCATGGAAGGCAAGCTGGATGACATCATAAACGCGCTTCTGGAAGCTGACCAGAAGGCCAGAATTGCCGGGGAAAGCATGTAATGAGCTCCTATCGACAGGTACTGAAAACCGCCATTGAGCGCATCGAGGAAAAGGAACTGTCCGGGGAAACCGCCCAGATCCTTTTACTGGAGCAGTGCGGTCTTTCCAACACCGAACTTTACCTTAAATACGATGAGGAAATCGATGAAGATTGTCTGGCCGCCTTTAATGACGGCATTGAACGGCTTCTGAAAAACGAACCGCTGCAGTACATCCTGGGCTTCCAGCGCTTTTACGGCTACCAGATCAAGGTAAACGAAAACTGCCTGATTCCCCGCTATGAAACCGAAGAGCTGGTGGCTAATGTACTGGCCGACAGCGATTTCTTCTTCTCTGATCGGGAAAGCATTGACATCGCTGATGTCGGCACCGGTTCCGGCGCCATCGCGATCGCCCTGAAGAAGGAGGAAAGCCGCTTCAACATGTACGCCACCGACATTTCCCAGGCAGCGCTCGATCTGGCTGAGGAAAACTGCCGGCTGAACGGCTGTGAGATGCAGCTTCTGCAGGGAGACATGCTGCAGCCGTTAATTGATCGGGGAATCCGGCTGGACATCCTCGTCAGCAATCCTCCCTACATTCCGGCCAGTCAGCCGATGCAGGAAAGCGTCGTCGACTATGAACCGCACGTTGCCCTCTTCGGCGGCGAGGACGGCCTGTACTTCTACCGCCGCATCTTCTCCGATGCCCTCAAGGTCATCAAGGAACACAGTTTCATGGCCTTCGAGATCGGCTATGATGAAAAGCACGCGCTGCTGGCGCTGTGCAAGGAATATTTCCCCGATGATAAGTATGAGGTCCTGAAGGACATCAACGGCAAGAACCGCATGCTGTTTGTCTACCACAATCTGTAAACGAGGTGATTTCATGGGTTTAAGATTTCGCAAGACCATAAAGCTGATGAAAGGCCTGCGCCTTAACGTTTCTTCCCACGGCGTTTCCGTCACCGTCGGCAAGAGCCCTCTGTCCTTTACCTTGGGCAAAAGCGGCGTCTACGGTACCGCCTCCATTCCCAAGACCGGCCTGTCCTACCGTCAGAAACTGGTCGGCAGCAGCTATCTCAAGTCTCTCAATCCGAAGCTGACCAGCAGCCAGATCGCTGAAAACCGGGCTACCGTGGAAAACTATCAGAAGTCTCAGGACATTGCCCTGAATCTTCACAGATACTCTTCCAACGTCGCAACCAGAGAGCAGTTTGACGCTCATCTGCTGGACGTTACCGATCCCGGCATGCACGACATGCTGGAAAAAGCCATTGAAGGCGATCCGCAGACCCTGGACACCATGATCGAAGGTTTCCTGGCTTCCCTGCAGCTTCCCTATGAAGCTTCAATGAACTATGAACTTGACGGTGAGGTCATGTACGCTGACCTCGACCTTCCTGAGATCGAAGATCTTGACGCCAGCTATCCCTCGCTTTCGCTTTCCAGCGAAGTCATGACCAAGAAGAAAACGGTCACGACTCTGCGTCAGGAATATGCCCGGATCGTGGAGACTCTGCCGATCTATCTGGCAGCGGAGATCTTCAACCTCTCCCCGGCCATCCGCACCATCGTCATGTCCGCCAGAACGCAGAAGCGCAACAGGGACGGCGATCCCGTCGACAGTTACCTGCTGTCAGTCAAGTTCACCCGCGACATCTTCGAGGTCACTGACCTGCAGAAGATCGACAACCCCTACGAATTCATCAACCGCTTCGTCAACCGGATCAATGTTTCCAGCAATTACTCCTTCAAGGCCATAACGCCTTATCAGAAGGACGACCAGCCGATCACTCTCGAGCAGGCCATCAGTACCAGCGAAGCCTCAGCCGCTTACGTTCAGGATGCCGTTGAAGGCCTGAAGTCTCTGGGATATAAGAGCGCTGAGATCAACCGGATCCTTCCCCAGCTCAGGGAAAAGGAATACCAGGCCGTTGACGAATGCCTCAAGGAAGCCCTCAGGCTGCTGAACTGCGGCAAATAGAAAACGAAAGCCCCAATTATATTTGGGGCTTTTTCTTTACTTTCTCAGCCGGTGATCCAGAGCGGCTGCCAGCCTGGTTCCGGTCGTCTGAATGATCTGGACCAGCACGATCAGCAGGATGACCGCAAAGATCATGATCAGGTACTTGTAGCGGTAATAGCCGTAGGTGATCGCGATCTTTCCCAGTCCGCCGCCGCCGATGGCGCCGGAAGTGGCGGTATAGCCCAGGATGGTCGTCAGCGCAATGGTGATGTTGGCGACCAGCGAGGGGACGCTTTCGGGAATCAGCACCCTGGTAACGATCTGCCAGCTGTCCGCTCCGGCGCTCTGCGCCATCTCGATGACATTGGGATCTACTTCCCTTAAGCTGCTTTCCACCAGGCGGGCGATGAACGGGAAGGACGCTACCGTCAGCGGGACGATGGAAGCGGCCGTACCGACTGCCGTGCCCATGATCAGGCGGGTCAGCGGGAAGACGACGATGATGACGATCAGGAAGGGAACCGATCTCAGCAGGTTGATGATTACGTTGAGAATCTTCATCAGCCAGCCGGGCAGCGGTCTGATGCCGTCCTTATCGCCGGTCACCAGCAGTACGCCCAGCGGCAATCCGATGATGACCGCAAACAGGGTCGCCAGGAAGGTAACATAGACTGTCTCCCAGACAGCCAGCGGAAACTGCGTGCGCACGATTTCCCAGGCTTCGCTTAATTCACTGAAATCAGCCATTGTTCTCCACCTCCTGAACCGTGATCCCGGCGCTTTCCGTCAGGAAAGTCCGGGCTTTTTCAAACTGGCTTTCCTCAATCCCCAGCAGCATGGATCCGTACACCCGGCCGTTGATCGTCCGGGTCGAGGCATAGGCAATGTTAGCCAGAATGCCGTGGCGGGACGCCATGGTCGCGATCAGCGGTTCGCTGGTAGCTTCGCCGCCGTTGAAGACAACCCTTATCAGCTTCTGTCCGTCCACGGAGATGGCGCTTTCCTGGCTGCTCTCCGGATAGACCAGAGCGCGGGCCGCCCGGGTCCGGGGCTGAGCGAAGACTTCGCCCACCGCTCCCTGCTCCACGACTTCGCCGTTGTCCAGAATGGCGACGTTATTGCAGATGCTCTCCACGACGCTCATCTGATGGGTGATGACGATGACGGTGATGTGCAGCTTTTCGTTGATGTCCCTGATCAGTTCCAGAATTGAGTTGGTCGTATTGGGGTCCAGGGCGCTGGTCGGCTCGTCGCACAGCAGCACCTTCGGATCGGTTGCCAGGGCGCGGGCAATGGCCACGCGCTGCTGCTGACCGCCGGAAAGCTGGGCCGGATAGGCATCAGCCTTATCCTGCAGGCCAACCAGCTTCAGCAGTTCCGCCGCCTTTTCCTGTGCCTTTCTGGCCTTTACGCCGGCGATCTCCAGCGGAAAGCAGACGTTCTGCAGCGCCGTTTTCTGCATCAGCAGATTGAAGCCCTGAAAGACCATGGCGATCCGGCTTCTGACCTTGCGCAGTTCCCTTTTGTTCAGCAGCGACAGGTCGGTGTCATCGATGAACACCGTCCCTTCCGTCGGCCTTTCCAGCATGTTGATGCAGCGCACCAGCGTGCTCTTGCCGGCGCCGGACATGCCGATGATGCCGAAGATGTCTCCGTCCTCAATGTTGATGTTGATGTTGCGGAGCGCTTCGACGTTTCCCTGTGAACTGACAAAGGTCTTTGATAAACCTACCAGTCTGATCATGCTTTATTTGCCCTTGATGGCATCCAGGCTGCTCTGCCTGCCTCCGTAAACGCCCAGCGGCTCGACGTGGATGGCGGCCACGGAAACGATGTGCGTGCCGTTTTCCTTGTTGAAGTCATCCAGATAGGGAACGTGCTGGAAATAGTTGGCATCAACGGTTCCGTCCTCAACGACGTTGTTGGGAATGACGTAATCGGTGTATTCCTGAATCAGCAGGGTGATGCCCTTGGCAGCCAGGATGTCCTTGACTACAGCCAGAATTTCGGCGTGCGGAGTCGGAGAAGCGGCGACCAGTATTCTTTCACCGGCCAGAGCGGCATAGTCGATGGCGGCATTGTAGCCGTCCGTCGGATGTTCAACGGTAGAGACTACGGAATTCTCATAGGTCTTGGTGATGAACTCAGCAACCTGTCTGCTCTCCAGAGCGGCAACCAGGGCGAGGATCAGCGGGTCGTTCTCGCGGCCTTCCTTGACGGCCAGGATGTTGGCGTAGGCTGAGCCGGCGCCTTCCTGAGCCAGCGCGTCCTTGGCAGGATTAAGGCCCGCCGCAATGGCGTAGTTGGTGTTGATGACGGCATAGTCAACGTCCTTGAGGATGTTGGGGATCTGTGCGGCCTCAACTTCATTGAACTTGATGTTGTAGGGGTTGGAAGTAATGTCGGCAATGGTCGCCTGAATGCCGGCGGCATCATTTACCTCGATGAATCCCTGGGCTTCCAGAAGCAGCAGCGCTCTGGCTTCGTTGGTCGTGTCATTGGGAATGGCAATGGTGATCTGCTTGCTGTTCTTGCCGCAGCCGGCCAGGGTCAGCAGTACCAGTAATGTCGTGATGATAACTGTTAATGTCTTTTTCATGTCTTTTTCCTCTTTTCTTATATTTCGTAAAGTATTGATCGTTTAATTCAGGTCCTTCTGTTCCGGCAGGCACATTCGCCTGTCGTGATAATTGGCTCTGGTCAGTCTCTTGAGCATTTCCGTTTCCCCCTTAAGATAAAATAAAACCGGGATATGTTCCCGGTTGTCTGTCCTTTTCAGCTGCAGGAGAACATATCAGTCACGCATAAATGACATGCGCATGCGCATGTCCATGGCCATCATCATCATGACTGAATGCTGTTTTCTCATGCAGATTCTCTCCTGTTATTTCTACTCTACCATTTCCTGATTGTCATGGCAAGAAACTTTTTTCAGAACATGAAAATTTCTTCATTATTTCCTGCCTGCTTTTTCATGGCGCGGCTTTATTCCGTCCTGCTGCTCAGCCACTTTTCCCCGGCGTCCACGAAATGCCGGGTTATCAGGTGCGGTCTGGTAATGGCCGATCCGATGGTGACCATGTCGGCTCCGGCTTCCAGGCAGCTGACATATTCGTGTGCTTCCCAGACATGCCCTTCGGCGTTGACCGGCAGACCGGTGTTCTCCTTGAGAAAGCGGATCATCTCATAATCCGGCCCGCGGAGATCCTTCTTGCGGGGATCAAAGGCGGAAAGGGTCGTTGACAGGATGTCGACCAGTCCGTCCCCGGCCAGCTTTACTCCCGTTTCCGGAGTGATCAGGTCGGCCATGATGGCTATGTGCGGATACTTGTCCCGGATGCTGCCGAGCAGATCGGTCAGCTGCTGGTAGGAACAGAAGTCCGTTTCCACGCTTTCGACGGCGACGATGTCAGCGCCGGCATCGATTACTTCGGACGCCGATTCAAGCGTCGGGGTGATTATCAGCCGCTTGAAAAAGGCTTCGTGGTCCTGGTCGTTCAGCATGTCCTTGTTGATTCCGATGATCGGAAGGTCAGTCACTGCTCTTACCGCGGCCACGTCCTGCGGCCAGCAGGCTCTTAACCCTCTGGCGCCGCCCATCTGGGCGCACTGGGCAAACTTCTGCATGTACTGCGGTCCGTAGAAAGGGGTGTCGTCATATGCCTGACAGCTGACGATCAGCCCTCCCATGAGTCTTTCCACTGCCTGTTTCATTGTCTTTCCTCCTGTTATCGCAAAGGACAGGCCTTAGCCTGTCCTGTTTGTCTGTGCTAGCTGTTCATGTAGCTGTAGTCGAAGAACAGGTTGCCCTCAATGACGCCGCCTCTGTCGGCGCTCAGGCTTCCGCAGGTCACGTCTCCGATCACCCTGCCGCCGTCCATCAGCCGGACGTTGCTGCGGGCGCGGACCGTTCCTCTGACCGTTCCGCTTATTACGACGTTTTCCGCCTTTACTTCGCCTTCCAGCGTTCCTCTGATCTCACATTCACAGCCGATGTCGAGTTTTCCCTTGACGCTGCCGCCTTCGGTGATCATCATGTCTCGGCTGCTGACCATGCCTTCCACGTAGCCGCTGACCCTGAGGTATCTGGCGCAGTCGACGTCACCCAAAAGAGAGCCGATGACTTCCATGTCGCCATAGCAGTCGATCTGGCCTTTCAGGGTCATGTCGGCATAGATACTCGTCGTAGCCGGGTTGTCATAGTCAATGAAATCGATCATCTTTATGCCTTAATGAACTGTTCTACATCCAGAACGAAGATCGTTGCTCCGCCTACCTGGACTTCCACCGGATAGGCAGCGTACTGATTGATGTTGAAGGTCGCGGTTGCCGGCACTACTTCCGTACGGCGGCTGCTTTCTTCCTTGATCAGTTCGATGACTTTTTCAACGTTCTTGTCTTCTGTGCCGATCAGGAAAGTCGTGTTTCCGGCTCTGAGAAAACCGCCGGTCGTCGCCAGCCGGGTAACCATGAAGCCGTTCTCGGTAAGGTTGGTGTTTACCGCTGTGCTGTCATCATTAGAAACAATCGCAATAATTAACTTCATTTCTTTTCCTTTCCTCAGACGTTAAATCTGATAAACATGATGTCTCCGTCTCTGACGGTATAGTCTTTTCCTTCTACTCTCAGCTTGCCGGCATTCTTAAGGGCGGCTTCTGTGCCGTATTCCATGATGTCGTCATAGCTGTATACTTCCGCTCTGATGAATCCTTTTTTAAAGTCAGTGTGAATGACCCCGGCACAGTCCGGCGCCTTCATGCCGCGGGTGAATGTCCAGGCCCTTACTTCGTCTGCACCGACCGTAAAGAAGGTGCACAGATCCAGCAGACTGTAGGTCTTCATGATGATCTCGTCCAGTCCGCTGTGTTCCAGACCCAGATCGGCCAGAAACATCTGCCTTTCTTCGTCCTCCAGCTGAGCTATCTCCTCTTCCATCTGGGCAGTGATGGCAACGGTTTCCGAGCCTTCCTTTTCACCGAAGGCCTTAACGTCCTGATAGTACCTGCAATTAGCCAGATCGGTAATGTCGGTATCGCTGACATTGGCCACATAGATGACCGGCTTGTCCGTCAGCAGCTGGTAGGATCTCATGAGTTCCCTTTCTTCCTCATCCAGGGTCAGGGAACGGGCTGCCTGCCCGGCTTCCAGAGCCCCTTTCAGTTTCTTCAGCAGTTCATATTCTCTGACGGCATCTTTTTCCTTGGTCAGCGCCTTTCTCTCGATCTTGGCGATCCGGTTGCTGACGGTTTCCAGGTCCGCCAGCGCCAGCTCGACGTTGACGATCTCGATGTCCCGGATCGGGTCGACGCTGTTCTCCACGTGTACGATGTTGCTGTCATCGAAGCATCTTACCACGTGAACGATGGCGTCACAGGCTCTGATGTTGCCCAGAAACTGGTTGCCCAGTCCTTCGCCCTTGGAAGCGCCCTTGACCAGACCGGCAATGTCGGTAAACTCAAATGTCGTCCTGATGGTCCGTTTGGGATTGATCATCTCTGAGAGCCTGGTTACTCTTTCATCAGGCACTTCGACCGTCTTGACATTTGGCTTGATCGTCGCAAAGGGGTAGTTTGCGGCTTCAACCTGCGATCTGGTGATCGCGTTGAACAGTGTTGACTTGCCGACGTTGGGCAGTCCTACGATTCCCGCCGTTAATGACATTCTACTTTACCTCGGTTTCCTCAGCCGGGATGATCTTCTTTACCTTCTTTTCGAATTCAGCGCGCGGAAAAAGCACGCTTGAACCGCATCCCAGGCATTTGATTCTTATGTCGGCACCCATTCTGATGATCCGCCACTGCTTACTCTTGTGGCACGGGTGCTCTTTTTTCATTTCTACGATTTCGTCTAACTTGTATTCCATTCTTACTGCTTCTTCAATATTGTATCACTATCCAGCATGATGGTGACAGGACCGTCGTTGATCAGAGCGACCTTCATGTCGGCCGCGAAGATCCCGGTCTCTACCTTAACGCCATACTGGCGCAGACAGTCGTTGAAAAACTCATAGAGCTGCTTGGACCTTACGGGGTCGCCGGCCTGAGTGAATGAGGGTCTGCGTCCCTTGCGGGCGTCAGCGTAGAGAGTAAACTGCGAGATCGACAGGATCTCGCCCTGAATGTCCAGAAGGCTGAGATTCATCTTCTGGTTTTCGTCTTCGCAAATGCGCAGGTTTACGACCTTGTCGCCCATCGCTTTTACGGTTTCTTCATCGTCGGCATCGCTGAAGCCGGTAAGAAGCAGATAACCATAGCCTATCTGCCCTTCCAGTTTGCCTTCAATCATAACTGACGATTCTCTTACTCGCTGTATAAGTACTCTCATGTCTGCCTCTCTTTTAATATTATCAAAAAAAACACTGTAAAACCATCAGCCTGTTGCGCGGAAAAGAAAAGGCTGTCCGCTGTCTGCGTCAGCCCGTCAGCTGCTTAACAGATTCTGCCGGTATTTCCGGCTGAACAGTTCGATTATCAGAATCAGCGTTGAGACATTGACGCCCAGCGCCAGTAGCCCCTGCAGCAGCGTCGCTCTGTTCAGCATCAGCAGACTGCTCATCAGCTGGAGCGATATCACCGGCAGACCGGCGATAGCCTCTGCCTGTCTGCCGGACACGATCCACTGATCCCCATACATCAGCATCAGATAATAGCCGATAAGCAGAAGAACGTAGAACAGACCCTGGACGCCGGCTGCCTGTTCGCTGCCGGAAAGGCCGCTGCAGATCAGCAGCATCACCGTCTGAACGATCATCAGACCGCTGATCATGATGGCTGCTATCAGCAGGATCTTCTGCCAGGGAAGGTCAGCTGTGACCGGCAGTTCCTTATAGATCTCCGCCTCGTTAAGAAACGCGCGCAGGCCGGCCAGGCCGTCTTCCCAATAGCGGATCGCAAAAGCCGCTGCCGCAAACACGGCTGCCAGCAGAAACTGGATCAGTACGGTCAGATATCCCTGTATTATCTTGGAAAGCAGATGCTGCCGGGGCGTCAGCAGGTTGAGAAGATTCTCCAGCAGATGGCCGGATTTCTCATATATTACCTCGGTGGCAACGGTTCCGCTGTAATTCATAAGCAGAAAATACGCCAGCGTACTGATCAGCCAGACGCTGTCTCTTTGCCCCGGCTTTTCGCTGATGCTTTCTTCTGTTCCGGCGTAGTCGCTGATGAACGGAATCAGCTCCGGGTATTTGTCTTCGTAGGTTTCTCTGACTGCCTGCCGGATGTCTTCCCTGATTCCGGCCAGCAGCTGATCATCGACTGCGCTGTTGGAAATGATGGTGAAGTGTCCGTCATAATGGATCAGGATGTCCCGGTCGCCGATCTCGCCGTTGTATATCCGGTAATCTCTTTCCCGGCTCAGCAGACCTGACTGAAACTGCCTGGTGGAGTCGTCGATGTAGAAGCGGCGTTCATCAGTTTGATTTCCCAGGAAATAATCGATGTGAAAGAGAAAGAGGATCAGCAGAAAGAGAACGGCGTTGATGAGCAAAGTCATGCGGTTGAAGAACCTTCTCTTCAGATTGAACAGTATAGCGGCTCTCATTGGCAGTCCTCGATCCGGCGATGGCGGTAGATGACGTCTTCGTCATTACTGATGGCCTGAAGAGCAAATCCGCTTGCCTTCCAACTGTCTGAAAACACATAGCGGGTGGTTTCGTTTTCCTCAATCTGGCCGTCCTCTCCGGCATCTTCCGAAGCTTCGTATTCTGACGGCACTATGACCATCCGTCTGTCATCTTCCTTAAGCTGGTTTCTGGTCAGGTCAGCCTTTATCTTTCCTTCCTTCAGAATCAGGAAATGATCGCAGACCGCATTTACCGGCTGATAGATGTGCGAAGATATCAGGACGGTCTTCCCCTGCTGAGGAAGACGGGAAATGATCTTCATGAAGACATCAATGTTGTCACGGTCCAGAGCGGTAAAGGGCTCGTCCATGATGACGACCGGAGCGTCCTTGATCAGGCAGTTTATCAGGGCCACCTTCTGCTGGTTTCCCTTGGACAGCCGGCTGATCTTTTCGTCCTTAAGCGGAATCAGCTTCAGCTCATCCAGCCAGTCGTCGATCCGCCGGCGGCTGTCTGCGATGCCGGCAAGCCGGGCCGTATAGCGCAGCTGTTCCTGAACGCGGCAGTCCTGATACAGGCTGCGCTGCTCAGCCAGATAACAGACATCCCGGCTGTCTACCGGCCGGCCGTTAAGACTGATTCTGCCGTCATCAGGGTCCAGATAGCCCAGAATAAGGCGGAAGGTCGTTGTCTTGCCGCTGCCATTGCCGCCGATCAGTGAAGTTATTTCTCCCGGGTAAAGAGAAAAACTGATGCCCTTCAGCACCTCCCGGTTTCCAAAGCTCTTTCTGACGTCTCTGACTTCCAGCATACCTGATTATTGACGCTGTCCCGGCAGAATCCTTTTACTCCATTGGAATTAATCATACCTGTGGCAAACAGCCGGTTAATACTATAGAATAATAAACAGACCGCCCAAGGCGGCAAGAGTATGAAAAAGAAGGAAAAGAAGATCAACCAGCTGATGAAGTATCTGAAGAAATACAGCCTGATGTATGTCGCAGGCATTTTGATCCTGCTGGCCATTGATTATCTGGACCTTTACATTCCCCAGTACACCGGAGAGATCACCGACGGTCTGGCCTCCCACGCCATGGACAAGACCGCCGTCAATCAGGTTCTGATAAAGATGGTGATCTGTGCCCTGCTGATCTCCGCCGGACGTCTTGGCTTCCGTTATTTCATCATCGGTACGGCCAGACGGATCGAACGGGCGCTGCAGAACGACATCTTCCGCAAGCTGGAGACCCTCTCCCAGCGCTTCTTCAACGAAAACAAGACCGGCGATCTGATGGCTTACTTTACCAACGATCTGGAAGCCCTGCGCGAAGCTCTGGGCTGGTCCATCATTTCCGCGGTAGACGCTTTTGTCTTGAGCGTCATGACCCTGTACCGGATGATGAGCAAGGTCTCGGTTTCCCTGACCCTTTACGTTCTGATTCCCATGAGCGGCATCGGCGTCTTCGGCTATTTCATCATCCAGGCTTTTGAACGCAACTTCACTGCCAAGCAGGAATCCTTCGCCAAGCTGAGTGACGTCGTGCAGGAAAGTGTTTCCGCCGAAAGAGTCATCAAGGCCTTTACGCAGGAAGAGAAACAGCTGGAATTCTTCAAGACCGTCAACCGCAGCAATTACGACGTCAACATGAAGCTCGCCAGGTTACGGGCCGTGGCCTGGCCAATCATGGAGGTCCTGATCGGCGTTTCCTACATGATCACCGTTCTGGTGGGCGGCTATTACACCATAACCAACCGGATCACCCTGGGCCGTTTCATCATGTTTGCCAGTTACCTGGGTACTCTGGTCTGGCCGATGCTGGCCTTCGGCGACTGCCTGACCTATTTCACTCAGGGCGTAGCCGCCATGAAGAGGATCAACAAGGTCTTCAACGAACAGGCGGAGATCACCGATGATGAGCATCCTGACGATGTCAGCAGGCTGGAGGGCGAGATCCGCTTTGATCATGTCCATTTCCGCTACGGCAAGGATCTGCCGGAAGTTCTGACCGACATCAGCGTCGAGATCGGCAAGGGCGAGACCTTTGCGATCATGGGACGCACCGGCGCCGGCAAGACCACGATGGTCAACCTGATGACCAGGCTTTTCGATGTCACGGAAGGCTCCATCAGTTTTGACGGACACGACATCAGAAAGATCCCGCTAGCGGTCCTGCGGGAAAACATCGCCTACGTGCCGCAGGATAATTTCCTGTTTTCGGAAACCATCAGGCAGAACGTTTCCTTCGGGAAGCTGGACGCCACCATGGAAGAGATCGTTGAAGCCTGCCGGATGGCCGATGTCGACGGCAACATCAGCGACTTCCCGGAGAAATACGATACCATGGTCGGCGAAAGAGGCGTTACTCTTTCCGGCGGCCAGAAGCAGCGCATCTCCATCGCCCGGGCTCTGCTTAAGGACAGCCCGATCCTGATTATGGACGATTCCCTCAGTGCCGTAGATACCGACACCGAAGACAACATACTTAACAATCTGCGTTCCCTGCGTCAGGGCAAGACGACCATCATCATTGCCCACCGCGTATCCACGGTGCAGAACGCCGACCACATACTTTTCCTTGACGAAGGAAAAGTCGCCGAGCTGGGCAGCTACAGCGAGCTGATGGCTCTGGACGGACAGTTTGCCCGTCTGCAGCGCAAGCAGCAGCTGGAGAAGCAGCTGGCCACAAGCCAGGAGGACTGAGTATGGCAAAGATAGAAAAAGAACAGGCCATCACTTCCTACAAGGGCAGATTGTTCCGCCGGCTTTTAGGCTATGCCAGGCCTTATGTCGGCAATTTCATCATCGCTTTCCTGCTGGTCCTGGCTGTAACCGCCCTGAATCTGTATCATCCGACCCTGATTGCCAGGGCAATCGACGATCACATTGAAAACTACGGCCAGCCCTTCGCTGTCGTCAGCGAAAAGGACAGCCAGCTGGAGTATCAGGGAACTTACCTTACCCGGAATTTCGATCTTGATGCCGCTGATCATGACAGCTACTGCCAGATCGTCTACTATGGCGAACACTACTATTTCTTCAGCGGACTGCAGCGCGATGACGTCATCTACATCCGGGACAACACTGACAGCCTCTTCGCTTCCGCTCAGCTGAGCCCTGCGGCGGAAACCCTGCAGATCAGCCTGACTGACGGTGCGCACGAAGGAAAGCTGCTCAGCAGCGAAGAACTGCTGCTCTTGCGGCAGTCGGACATCGACGGCATTAAGAAGATCGGCCTGCTTTACGGGCTGACTCTGGCTGCCTATGCCCTGTTCAACGTTCTTCACGTCTATCTGCTTCAGAAAAGCGGGCAGTCCATCATCTACGACATCCGCAACGAGCTGTTTGAACACGTTCACTCCCTGCCGCTACGCTTCTTCGATACTCACCCGGTCGGTCAGACCGTTACCAGGATCACCAATGACATTGAATCGCTGAGCCGTCTGTTCTCCGACGTTCTGGTCAATGTGGTGGCCAACGTACTGAGAATACTCGGCTATCTGATAGTTCTCTTCTGCATCAGCGTCAGACTGTCTCTGCGCTCGCTGATTCTGGTTCCGGCGGTCGCCATCATCACCGCCGTCTTCCAGGTCGTCTTCCGGAAGATCTACCGCCTGATTCGTACCAAGGTCTCGGCTCTGAACACCTATCTGAGCGAACACATTTCCGGAATGAAGCTGATTCAGATCTTCGCCAGGGAAGACTACAAGTACGAACAGCTGAAAGCCACGACGGCCGATCTCTTCCGCTCCCGCATGCAGGAACTGATGTGCTATTCCGTCTACCGGCCGCTGGTCTCGTTGCTCTATACCCTGTCCGTCGTTCTGGTTCTCTACCACGGCAGCGACCTTGTGCTGGAAGGAACGCTTACCATCGGCATAATCTACATCTTCGTTGACTATGTTCAGGCCCTCTTTGAACCGATCCAGCATCTGACCGAACAGTTCAGCACCCTGCAGAATGCGCTGGCTTCGGCGGAAAAGATCTTCACGCTGATGGACGAAAAGAACACCATCGAAGAGAAACCGGATTTCATTTCCGTCGACCGCTTCAAGGGCAAGATCGAGTTCCGTAACGTCTGGTTCGCCTATGAAGAAGAAGACTACGTACTGCGCGACGTCTCCTTCGTCATTAATCCCGGGGAAAAGGTTGCCTTTGTCGGCGCTACCGGTGCCGGCAAGTCTTCGATCCTCAATCTGATCGGCCGCTACTACGACATTCAGAAGGGCGAGATCCTGATCGACGACATCAACATCAGGGATCTGTCCCTGAAACAGCTGCGCAGTGCCATCGGCCAGGTTCAGCAGGACGTCTTCATCTTTACCGGTGACATCAAGTCCAA
>JAGAFL010000033.1:0-3291 GCA_017612595.1 Erysipelotrichaceae bacterium
CATCGACTACGGCCGGCTCTGCCTGCCGGGCAGCGATGAACTGTTAAGGAAACTGAAGGCAGACGGACATACGCTGGCTCTGGCCACCATCTCCGACCGCAAAAAGGTCGATCAGGTGATCAGCCAGTGTCATTGGGAAGGACTGTTCAGCTACATCACCACGCTCGACGACGTTTCCCGCAGCAAGCCGGATCCGGAGATCTATCTTACCGTTCTGGAAAGGCTCGGCCTTGATCCGCAGGAGACGGTCGTCATTGAGGATTCGCTGATCGGCATTCAGGCCGCTCATGACGCCGGACTGAAGGTGATCTGCCGGCGGGAAAGGCGCATGCCGATGCCGCAGCCGGACGCCGACTGGTACATTGACGACCTCAGGGAAGCCGTTGCGCTTATTGAGAACTTATGAAAAAAGACTGCCAAAGGGCAGCCGCGCAGAGACGTATTCAGAAGAATGCGCCTTTTTTCATATCGTCAGGCCGGATATCCGGCGGAAACATTCGATTTCCTGATCATACTCCGGAAGGAGGATCTCGCTGACCAGGGAAGAGGTGTCGCTGTCATAATTGTCCAGCCAGTAAAGCATGCTTCTTTTTTCCCTGACCGATTCGGCAAAGGCGTAGAAGATGTCTTCCGCTTCCTTTTCACTGATGATGTTTTGGTAAAGCCCGGTGGCGATCAGCATCGCCAGAGCATGGCAGTGCTTTGCCACGGAAGCCAGGGACTTCTGGAAGTCTTCCTGAGTCTTTATCTTACTGTCCCAGTAAAAGGCGTACGGACGGACCACATAGCGCTCCGCGATCTCCTCGATTTCCTTTTTCTGCTCTGTATCCATTACCATAGGTCTCCGCTCATGTCTTCAGACTCAGATCTCTCATTCATCCAGATAGACGATCTCCTTCCCGGTGAAACGGTCCGCAAATTCCGGACTCAACTGCTCACGGCGGACATAAAGTGTCAGATTGGGACAGTTCTGGAACATCTCAGGACGGACCTCTTTCACAGTTGCGGGAACAAGGACCTTCTTAAGGTTCGGGCAGTTTCTGAATATGCCGAAGGGGCTGGCAATCATCGAGCCTGCCTGATTGAGATTGACGGACTCAACAAAAAGCCGGCAGCGTTCGAAAGAACGGGTACCGATGATCCGGGCAGCGCGCGGAACGATCAGATCCTTTTCTGTGCCGTAGTAGCCTCTTAACAGCCCGTGCTCAATGTCGAAGCCATCTACCCGTACCAGATCCCCGTTCGCTCTTTTGACGGCGTCTTCGGGAGAATCATCATAGATTTCTTCCTGCGCTGGGGCTGACGGGGCGGCAGGGGCCGGGATTCCCGGCTGTGTTTCCGCCGGCCGGCGCGGCAGTCCAAAGCGGGTAAAGGCTTCGATGTATTTATATTCGTATTCCTCTTCGGTCATGTTGTATTTGAGAATGGCCTGCTTGCGGGAAGTGCGCAGTTTCATGCCCGGAGTCAGCTCGGTTTCTTCCAGATAGATCGCCAGAAACGGCTTTTTCTCGTTCAGTGCATAATCGATCTCGTTGAGAACGTTTTCCCTTGGCGCGGATACCGGCGTCAGCATGACGACAAACACGGCGCAGTTTGACAGCGCTTCGGCTATCTCGTCCGACCATTCGTTTCCGGGGGCGATGCCTTCGTCGTACCAGACGTTAAAACCGGCTTCGTTGAAGCGTCTGATCTCGGCAAAAACCCTGTCCGCATCCAGATGAGCGTAGCTGACGAAAACATAGGGGGCCTTCCCGCGATAGGCAGGATACGGCAGACGTCCTTTCCCGGGTACCAGCCGTGTTTCCGTATTGTTATCTTTCCTCTCTGAGTTTCTGGTCGCTTCTTCGTATGATTCCATAATCGTTCTCCGTAATAATGTGATTATCACTTAATGCTGAACTGTTAATTCATCATACCACATCGCCTGCGCTTTTAAAATGCCGGCGCCCGCCTGACCGGCCCTATAAGAGCGGTAGTCCGGAAAAAAGCCCATCGGTCAGGATGGGCTGTATCGGTGTTTCGACAGATTGTATTCTTATTTCTCCGGGGTGTGCAGGATCCAACTGTTGCCACCGACGACCATGTCATCGGGTATGAAGGTATCGCCGCCCAGGATGGTCGCATTGGCGTAGATGACGACGTTGTTGCCGATGTTGGGATGGCGCTTGCCACCCTTGACCGGGAAGCCGTTTTCATCCATCTTGAAGCTGCGGGCACCGATGGTAACCCCCTGATAGTGCTTGACGTGATGGCCCAGTACGGAGGTATCGCCGATGACGATGCCGGTGCCGTGGTCGATGCAGAAGTATTCACCAATGGTAGCTCCGGGGTTGATGTCAATTCCGGTCTTGCCATGGACGTATTCGGTCATGATGCGGGGGATGATGGGCACGCCCAGCTGGTACAGACCGTGAGCCAGCCGGTAGGCCAGGATGGCATAGAAGCCGGGGTAGGTGATGATGACTTCCTGCTTGCTGGTGGCAGCCGGGTCGCCGTCGTAGATGGCCTGAATGTCGGTCAGCAGCACTCGCTTGATCTCCGGCAGCATCTCCACATACTCGCTGATGACGCCTTCAATATCCGCTTGTTTTCCGGCTAATCCATATGCCCATTTCATCTGGTCGGCCAGCTGCTCCCTGGCCAGATCGAGGATCTGCTGGGGATCGGTCAGCGAACAGAAATGGAAGTAATCAGGAAAAAGCAGCGTCTGCAGAAGCTTGAGTACGCGTACGGTCAGTTCGCGGTCCGGCAGCCGTTCCTTATCATCGTCTTCATTTAATTCACCAAGTCTTTTCAGTATGCTATCGTCCATGTCGTTACCTGTTTTTCTGCTGTTTTCATTATAGTTTTCAGGACCGGTGATGTAAAGAAAACCGCCGTCTTGCGCAAGGCGGGAAAGTATTGTATATTTTAACTACAGGTTGTGAACAGAAGAGTAACAGCGAGCGGCTTAAGAGAGATGCCGGAAGGTGCGAGGCATTGAAAGCGGACTGCGAACATGGTCTGGGAACCGTCCTGCCGATGTCCTTAAGGCAGGAACGTATGACGGCGTTAACGTTTTGAGAAGCAAAGAAGGTGGTACCACGTTGAAGACGTCCTTTATCGTGGTGCCTTTTATTTTAGGAGGTAAAGAACATGACTGAGAAGAAACCCTATTACATTACCACGGCCATCGCCTATGCCAGCGGCAAGCCGCACATCGGCAACACCTATGAAATCATCATGGCAGACGCCATCGCCCGCTACCGAAGGGCGCAGGGCTACGATGTGCGTTTTCAGACCGGCACTGCC
>JAGAFL010000034.1:0-3329 GCA_017612595.1 Erysipelotrichaceae bacterium
CGCCATCGGCGCACTCCTACAGATCTGCTTCATCGCCAGCGAGCATAAGGAAGAATACGTCCGGGCTGTCGTCCTGAAGGGACTGGCTTCCCTGATGTTCGTCATCACCGGCTTTCTGGCCTGGAAAAGTACCGGAAACGGCTTTGCCAGACTGATCTTCATCGGCCTCTTGCTGGGAATGGCGGGGGACATCCTGCTCAACCTGCGCTTCGTCTTCCCGGCTAACGGACAGAAGATCTTCCTGATCGGTATCGTGGCCTTTCTGATCGGCCACATTCTCTACCTGGCGGCCCTGATCCCTCAGGCTGAACATCTGCTGGTCTGCGTGATCATTGGAGCCCTGATTGCGGCAGCCTTACTGATCTACATCTTCAGGACCATGGAAGTCAAGCTGGCCTTCAAGATCTTCGGCGTCGTCTATCTGGGAGCCGTCATCATCATGACCACCGTGGCCATCGGCAATGCCGTTGCCTCTCCGGTAAAGAGCAACCTCATGTACGCCGTCGGTGCCCTGGCCTTTGCGCTGAGCGACATCGTGCTGATCTTCAATACCTTCGGTTCTTCGACCCGTTTCTCGCTGCGCATCACCAACCTGTCCCTTTATTACCTCGGCCAGGCGCTGATCGCCCTGAGCCTGTTCTTTCTGAAGTAAGCTTGCCGTTACCGTAATGAAAAATAAGCGTATCTCATTGAAGTGATACGCTTATTTTCTTTGTTTTCTCTTTGATCAGACTTTCAGTACGCTCTTTATCCTGTCGCCGCACTGCTCAATGGCTTCCCTGCCGCCGACCACGCAGATGCCGGTGTCTTCCTCATGGAAGTCAAACAGCCCCAGCAGCTTTTCGATCTCCGCCTTGTCGGTGGTCAGGATCTGCCGGCGGTTTTGGCGGCGGACGGCCAGCGTGGTGTTGCTGAAGTACAGGCCGTCGCCGGTAGCCATCAGCGTGGTGTTGCCTAACAGCGGTTCACTGTCGCCAATGGTGCCGATGATGTAGTCCGCCAGGTTGTCTTCAGACCGGCAGAACTGGCGCAGGTATTCGCCGGTCTGCTCGTAGACGTTAAGAGCGTTATTGGGATTGGGATCACGGTAGGAATAGTAGGCCAGGTTGTTGTTGCGGTTGACAAAGCCGCAGCCGTATGCCCCGCCCATGGCCCGGATGCGGGTCCACAGGTAGTCCATGGTCAGAATCTTCCTGATGACCATCATCCGTCCGGTGATCCTGCTTAAGTCCGCTTTCAGCCTTACGCCCTGGCAGGCGAAGGATATCTGAGCGGCGATCTCAATGGCTTCCTTGGCCAGCGGCAGCGTGGCTCTTTCAGCCCTGGTGATCTTTTCATCGGTTTCCCTGATCTCGCTGAGCATGGTATTAAGCAGCTGATGATCGCCCTCGCTCATCAGCGAGACGGTCAGCCGGTTGCGGACAAACACGCGCTTACAGAGCGCTTCAACTCCCTGAAGCAGCTCATCGCTGAGATCCTCGGTGGCGGCCTTCAGGAACCTGAAGCCTTCATAACCGGTCAGATACTCCCTGACCGTCGAAGACTCGTCGCAGCCGGAGAGGGCTCTGAGCATGCCGAAGGCATTGCCGGCATAGGCAAAGGCCATTTCCATCTCATTGCGGTTCTGCCTCATGATGTCCAGGATCTCCTGGCGGTCGGTGAAGCGGGTATCGGTGATGATCTCCCGGACCAGCTGCCAGGCCTTCTGAGCGTTCTCCTTCAGACAGCTGAAGTTGACGGCCAGCTTGACCTGATAGTCGTCGGTCGCGTAATCGTCAAAGACGCTGACGGAGAAGTTCAGAGCGCCGAGATAGTTCTTCTTCAGCCGGTTGATGTCGCTGACATCATGCTCACCGGTGGAAAGATGCGACAGCAGGACGGTCAGCAGGTTTAGCTTCTGCAGCTCAGCCAGACTCATGTCCTTCAGATCGAAGTACAGAGTATAGTATTGAATTCCTTCCGTGGAATTATGATATTCAATGATCTCCGTTCCCTCCAGCTTGCCGGGGGTGAAGTCGAGCTTCAGCGGTTCCGGGGAGATGTCGCTGAGGTCCAGCTTGGGAAGGGTGGCCTTGGCTTCCGGCGTGTCGGTGGACTGCTGCCAGGCGTCAAACTGCTGATTCCAGCTGACCAGATCGCTGACCTGCTGTGCAGTCAGGGAAGCCTTGTAGGCCTTCATCTTTTCCGCCTGTTTCTGCTGGCTGCGGCTTTCCAAACCGATGGCTGGTTTGGCCATGACGGCGCCGCAGTGGTCAGAATGCAGAAGGTAGCGGTCGATCAGCTGCTCGAGGTAGCCGTTTTCGACTTTTTCTCTGAGCGAGCGGTAAACGTGATCGATCATCAGACCGTCCAGCGGGTCGCCGCCGTACATGCTGACGGTGGACTGGATGGCAAATACCAGTCCCTTGGGAGCGGAACCGAATTCTCTCTCCCGGGCCTTGAATTCCATCAGGTTCAATGCCGCCGTGACTTCTTCCCGGTTCAGTCCTTCTCTGACTGCCTTCTCCAGGGTCTCCCTGATGATGGCGCTCAGCTTCGCTTCGTTTTCCGGATTGGTGTTCATGACCATGATCTCGACATAAGGCTGGAAAGTCTCGCTGTCAATGGACATGGTGACGTCCTGAGCCAGCCCGGACTGCAGGATGGCCTGCTTGAGCGGTGACTGATTCTCGTCAGCCAGCACCGAGGAGATCAGCGCAAAGGCGGCGTTCTTCTCGTATTCATCATAGTCGCCGACCACGTAGCCATAGTCGATGATGGTCTTGTCTTCCGTAGAAGTAGCGTCAAACTCGACGGTCTGAAGCGGGCAGACGACCGGCTGCTGGTGAGTCAGTGTGACTGTCCTGGGGGTATAGTCTCTCTGGGAAAGGTATTCGTCATCGATGATGGCCAGAACCTCTTCCAAGTTGAGATCGCCGTCCAGGATGATGGTGGCGTTGGTGGCGTTGTAGAACTGATGATAGCTCTCCACGAACTTTTCATAAGTAAGGGTCGGAATGACCTCGGGATCACCACCGGAGGAGAAACCGTAGCTGCTATCGGCAAACAGCTGGCTCATCAATGTCTGGGAAGCCAGTCTTTCCGGGGAGGAATAGGCTCCCTTCATTTCGTTATAGACGACGCCCTTGACCAGGGGATCAGATTCGGTATCCCTGAGCTCATAGTGCCAGCCTTCATGGCGGAAGATGTTCTCCCGGCTGATGCACAGGGGAGCGAACACTGCATCCAGGTAGACTCGCATCAGGTTGATGAAGTCCTTGTCGTTGCGGCTGCTGATGGGATAGACAGTCTTGTCAGGATAGGTCATGGCGTTCAGGAAAGTCTGAAGC
>JAGAFL010000035.1:0-3466 GCA_017612595.1 Erysipelotrichaceae bacterium
GAATTCTGTGCAGTAAAAGCGCCGGGACCACAAGATGTTGAAAACGATACCAATTGAGAAAAACAAAGGGTTTGCGCCAAAAATTCTGTTGACAAAAACGGGAAACGGAACTACAATATACCCGAATTTGAACGGAATGAATCAGACAACGGCGCGCAAGCGCTTTGTTTGGTTTTGATTCCCACAAAAAAATAAAAAAGGAGAATGTCTTATGAAAAAGTTTCTGGCCATTCTGCTGGCAGCTGCCATGATGCTGTCCATGGTGTCTTTCGCCTCAGCTGACGGGGCCGAATACGACATCACACTCTGGGTTCCCGAAGAGATGGTTACGCTGACTGATACTCAGATCAAGAATTTCAATGAAACCAATGATCTGGGCGTGAAGTTCAACGCAACGATCGAGCCTGTTTCCGAAGCAACTTCCGCTACCAACATGATCAACGACGTCGAAGCCGGAGCGGATATCTATTTCTTTGCTCAGGACCAGTTCGCCCGTCTGGTGCAGGCCGGCGGCCTGACCAGGATCGACGACGAGACCGCCGCCAAGATCAAGGCAGAGAACGACGTGAGCGCCGTTGCCGCCGCGACTTCCGGCGACGCGATGTACGCCTATCCGCTGACCGCGGACAACGGCTACTTCATGTATTACGACAAGAGCGTCATCCCGGAGGAAGACCTTGACTCCATGGAGAAGCTGATCGCGGACTGCGAAGCCGCCCAGAAGTATTTCTCCTTCGAGCTGCAGACTTCCGCCTGGTACATCGCTTCCTTCTTCTTCGCCACCGGATGCGAATCCACGTGGAAGACGAACGAGGAAGGCGAATTCGAAGAAGTGAAAGACACCTTCGACAGTCCTGAGGGCCTCATCGCCGCCAAGGGAATCGAGAAGCTGATCAAGTCCGATTTCCATCTGAGCAGTTCCAAGGCCGCCGAGTTTGCCGCGGGCGCCGCGATCGTCGTATCCGGCATCTGGGATTACGCCACTGCTGAGGAAATCCTGGGCGACAACATGGGCGTGACGGACCTGCCCTCCTTCGAAGTGGACGGCGTCGAATACCATCTGGGCTCCTTCTCCGGTTGCAAGCTGATGGGCGTGAAGCCGCAGGTGGACGCGGACAAGGCGACTGCGCTGACCGCGCTGGCCGGATATCTGTCCGGCGAAAGCTGCCAGATGGAACGGTTCAATGCCCGTGCATGGGGTCCCTCCAACCTGGCGGCCCAGGCGTCTGACGACGTCAAGGCAAACCCCGGCCTGCTCGCGCTGCAGAAGCAGAACCAGTACGCCACCGTGCAGGGCCAGATCCATGGCTCGTGGTGGGATATCGCCAAGGTGATCGGCGAGGACATCAAGGCTGCCGAAGATGAAGCGGGCCTGCAGGAAGCTCTGGACAACTATCAGGAAAAGATTGCCGGTCTGTTCAACCTGGCTGACGATGTGAAGTACGGCTGGACTGTCATCGGTATGTACAATGAGGCTGACGGCTTCTTCTTCACGGACTACAGCGACGGCAAGGCCACCTGGTCCGACGACCTGCCCATGGTCAAGGGCGATGACGGTCTGTGGAAGACCGAGGAAGCCTGGGAGCTGGTTGCGGGCACCGAGTTCAAAGTCCGCCAGGGCCGGAGCTGGGACGTTGCCTATCCGGGCGACAACTTCAAGGTTGAAGCCGACGGCACCTACTACATCGTATTTGACGAGAATGCGGAGACAGTCAGCCTGGAACCCGCTGAATAATCCCGAAACAGACTCCGATTGATTCAACCTATCAATCGCGACATTCCGGCCGGAGCCAATCGTGATTGGCTCCGGCCTTTTTCCTGACTGAACGGACGGGGAAACAGAGAATCAGAAGATGAAGGAACGGGGGATGTCTATGACAAATCAGGGACTGGAGACCGGCGCGCAGACCCCGAAGCGCAGGCTGCCGCTGGCAGCGCATATCGTACTTGCGCAGATCGCGGTTCTGCTCTGCTGTCTGCTGGTGTGGTATCTGTGCGAAAATGTTGTCCCGAAAGAGTACTCAGATGCCACCTACAGGACTGAGCTGAAGATGGTGGACAACAACTACAACGCCATGGGCTATCTGAAGGGAGAGAACGGCAGGATCGCCGCGCTTCAGTATAACCAGGTAAGCAATATCATCTATAAAAACCCCTTTTACCAGACGGTCGTGGATGAGATGAACCTGCTCAATGAGCATGATCTGACCGCCGGACGGCTGATGGACCGGGTGACATGGGGATATGACGAGACGGACGAAACCGGCCGGACGATCACGATCGACGTGTCGTTCGCCGATCCCGCGGTGGCTGAGGAGATCGGCAACCGGATTGCGGAAAAGCTGAACGAGATCCTCATGGACAAATCCAAGTTTCCCGGGCCTCCGATCAACCAGCCGAACAAAATCGAGCATACGGGACTGATCCGGGAACCGGTGCGTACCGGTCCCAACACGATGATGTGGGTAATCGTCACCCTGCTCATCGCTGAGGGCGTCTTCCTGACGATGGCATTCCAGGAGGGATGGAAGAACAAGCTGAACTGCGTGATAATGGGCTTCGCGAACGCGAGCCGGGGCCAGGTTCTGCGCGGGCTGCTCTTCTTCCTGTTTGAGGTTGTGACCATCTGGTATATGGCCGGCTGGGGCGTCTACTGGCTGAAGAAGCTGCCGACACTTGGTACGGTGAAGACAGAGCATTACGCCCTGAAGGCCGGCGGACAGGAAGTGGTCGCTTATGGCGACGATTCCTTCAAGATCCTGCTTTACGGCGTCCTGACGATCTTCTTCATCTGTGCCGTGATCTACACCTACTACCAGTGCGTGAAACAGGGCAGGCTGGCTGCCAGGATCGAGGCTTCCGGCAAGAAGCTCAAGAGCGGCAGGGACGACCTCCGCTCCCTGGTGGACGATCAGTTCCACAAGACGCTGCTGGCGCTGCCGGTGACCGGTATTATCGTGTTCACAGTCATGCCGATCATCTTTATGGTGCTGGTCGCCTTTACCAACTACAGCGGAACATTTGACGGAAGAGAGAACCTGTTCTCGTGGGTGGGGCTGAACAACTTCAACCAGCTGCTGACATGGACTTCGTCCGGAACCGGCAACAAGACGTTCATGGCCACATTCGGGGAAATCCTCGCGTGGACACTGATTTGGGCATTTTTCGCCACGTTCACCAACTATTTCCTGGGCATGTTCGTGGCCATGGCAATCAACAAGAAGGGCATCAGGCTGAAGAAGATGTGGCGGACGATCCTGGTCATGACGATCGCCATCCCGCAGTTCATCTCCCTGCTGTACGTGTCCAAAATGTTCGACAAGAACGGTATTATCAATTCGTTCCTGATGAACATGAAATGGATAGACAAGGCGCTTCCGTTCTGGGAGGATCCCACGTGGGCCCGCGTGACGGTAATCCTGATCAATATCTGGATCGGTATACCGTACCTGATGCTGATTACCAC
>JAGAFL010000036.1:0-10499 GCA_017612595.1 Erysipelotrichaceae bacterium
GACCCTGTAGGCGGATCCTGCCGGTGCCAGCAGAAACAGCGCCAGACCGGTAATGCCGTGGGTATAGATCGAAGACAGATAGAAGGTCATCGGCCATTTCATCTTGCCGAGTTTGAACTTATTCGGCCACTTGCTGCAGGCAAAGATGAAAGCTCCCAGCATCAGCGCGACGACCAAAAAGACCCAGCCGAAATTCCGGAAACTGTAACCCATGTCACTGATGACCATCATCTCATAGAAGATGAAGCAGACGTTACCGGCCAGAAAGAAGTCGCCTCCCCGGTTGAAGTCAAACACCAGGAAGACGTCCCCCAGCCAGGCAAAGATCAGGGCAATGATCAGAACCGTGTGAAAACTGCTGAAAGGATGCCTGGAAGCGGTGTAGTAGATACCGTAGACCAGATACATCGTCGCCATTATGTACTTGTTGAGGGCGCGGTAACGCTTGGTCTCGGATGTTCTGGTAAAGAAATAACAGAACAGGGCAATCAGATAAACGGCAATAAACAACATCATATTTCGTTCCTCACTATTCAAATACCGGTATGTCGATTTCCAGGTCCGAAAGCGGATAGGTGACACACGGATGTATGTAACCGAACTTGCGGTCAGCCTGACGGCGGAAGTCGTCATGTTCTTCCACCAGGTACTGGCCGGAAATCAGCCGGCTGTGGCAGAATCCGCAGACACCGCTGCGGCAGCGGACCAGCGCCGGGATGCCTGCTCTTTCCAGAGCGGTGATCAGCGTTTCCCCGCTGCGGGCCGTCAGATCATAGACGCCATCGCGGATGTGGACCCTGAGACGGAAGATCTTCATCTCATCCGTCAGCCGGTCACCTGCGCAGTTGCGTTCCTTTCTTATCCTGCTGATGCCCAGCGTCTGCAGTTCGTGGCTGACAAAGTCATACATGGCATTGGGACCGCACATGAATACGCTGGTATCCTTATCAATATGCTGTCTGAGCAGATCGGCATTGATGAAGCCGTTAATGTAATCTTCCGTTTCTTCGTCGGAAAGCACCGGTATTACCGTCATTCTTCCGTCACTGTATTCCAGCGGGTCAATCAGCAGATGCTGACGGGTACGGACACCGTAGAGAACGGTTATCCGGAAGTCCTCGCTGCCTTCGCGGATGGCCTTCATCATGGCAATAAACGGCGTTATGCCGCTGCCGCCGGCAACCGCCAGAATGTGATTGCCGTCGCGGATGTCGTCATGGCAGAAATCGCCTGAGGGCTCACTCATTCTCAGCTTACTGCCGATCTGTGCTTCGTCGATCAGCCAGCTGGAGAAGATGCCCTGGCGCTGAACAATGATCTCCAGCCTGCCTTCCAGGGCCTGTTTCGGTGAAGAGGCGATGGAATAGGGCCGGCTGAGATAGGATTCATGAACCGGCGCGGAAAGCGTCACGAACTGTCCGGCCCGGAAGTACGGGAACCGGCCATTCTCATCGGCAGGACGGAAGGTCATCTTCCAGCAGTCCTTTCCCACCGGCTGCCTGTCAACGATCCTTGCTTCCAGCAAGCCGGGATGCAGTGCTCTGGCCAGCCGGTTAACGCCGTATTCGGCAACCGGCAGATCAGCCGGACTGTCATTGATCAGTTCACGGCGCTTCTGAGGCATTTCCATGGCGCGTCTGATGTCTTCACCGGGAATGCTGCTTCTGGTAAACGTCATGTTACTGCGCCTCCTTTTCCATGTCTCTGAGCGTCCTGTTTGCTTCGTTGACGCCGGACTTGTAGCTGCTGGGATAGCCAAGCAGCCTTTCGCCGAAACCGCCGCCGATCCTCAGGCCGTCGACGCAGCGGTCTTCCTCGACCATCTGGATGCGGTTCATCAGGCCGTCATAGTATTGAGACTCATAACCGTAGATCGTTCCCTGCGGATGGCCGCAGTAGCGGGCATATGTTTCAGGCGTCGCGATCGCGATCTCTTCAATGTGATCATGCAGGTTTACGCCCGTAGCTTTCTCGAAGCGCTCGATCATCGTACGGGCGACCTGATTCTTAACCCGGTAATAATCCTGTTCGCTGACATCGCTCCAGATGTCATCGGTAAACAGCGTCGTCATGTACATGATCGCCGTTCCTTCCGGCGAACAGTCCGGATCAGCGTTATTAAGACAGACCGTAGCCTGAGCGGCAGTATTGCCGATCTTCTTCATCGCTTCATACTGTGCGACATTGTCGCAGGTATCGTAAATGAAGTAGTTGTGGTCCCTGATGCCCAGCTGTTGAGCTGAACGGTTGAGACCCAGGAAAACGGTAAATCCGCGGCCGGCCAGCTTGCGGAAGTTGGTCAGTTTTCTTGCTTTTTCCGGTACCGCTTGCGGGTCCATCAGCCTGCCGTAGACGACATTAGGTGAAATGTCGGCGATGACATGGCGGCTTTCGATCACCCGTCCGTCCTTCAGTTCAACGCCGCAGACGTGTCCGCTTTCATCGGTCAGGATCCTGGTGACCTCGCTGTTGAACCAGATATCGCCGCCCAGTTCATGGATGCGCTGCTCAAAGGCCAGTGACAGTTCATGGGAGCGGTGCTTGGGAATGGCGGCGCCCTTACTGAAATAGCTGTAAACCATGTTGGCATAGTGCAGGAAACTGAGGTTATTGCCGTCAGCGCCCAGATAGCACCAGTAGGTATTGAGATTGTCAACGATGACCTTGGGATAGCCAAGCGCTTCGAACGCTTCATTGACGCTGTAGGATCCGCAGGCCAGATAGTCAGGATATTTCTCCATCATGACCTTGGGGTCCGGCTTTCCTCTGGAAAGGCTCAGATATTCCATGGCATCGCGGATCTGCTGACAGAGAGCGAAGAAGTGTCTGATGTATTTTTCGCCATCCGGGTGCAGCTGGTTATTGGCCTTGGCGAACTCTTCATAGCCGAAAGGCATGACGAAATCATAGCCTTCCTTCTCACTGATCAGGTGATAGGCGTTCTTCAGCTGGATCCATTCGATCTTATCAGCTACACCGAGTTCTTCAAACAGCTGCCGGGTACTGCCCGGCTGTTCAGGCGTGCCGATGCCGTTGAATTCATGCAGGGAAGCTTCGAATTCAAACCGGCCTCTGACAAAGCTGGTCGCAAAACCGCCCGGTATGTTGTGCTTTTCACATACCAGACAGCTCTTTCCGGCATTCAGTATTCTTACCGCCGCCGCCAGGCCGCCGTTGCCGGCGCCGATGACGATGACATCATACTTATTCATTTTCAGACTCCGGTTTCCACCGTATAGGTCAGTACGTTCTCCACGACATCGCCGTCGATCTGCAGAGCGCAGGGTTCATCAAAGCTGACCGTTACCTTTCTGCCTTTTCTGACCCGGCACCAGTCGGTCTTATTGACGTGTTCGCCCTTGTTCAGAGACGGGAAGCGCATCAGCGTTACGATCCTGCTCTTCTTGAAGATGGTCACGGATGAAACCAGTCCGTCATCGTCAAAGCGGTCCTGTGCGGGAGCGACCATCATGCCGCCGCCGTAGAAGCGGCCCTTCATCGTGGAAGCCAGCCAGACATTGTCGAATTCTTCAGTAACGCCATCAACCGTGACCTTGGCGTGCTTGAGATTATAGCCGCCCAATAGCAGCTTTATGGCGATGCTGCTGTAGTTGACCGGCTTGTCCGAAGTCTCTCTCTGGATGTCACCGACCCGGCAGGTCTCGCCATCCAGTCCATAGCCGATGCCGTTGAGGAAACGTCTCTGAATGCCGTTGACGGTTATCAGGGGCAGGTTCTTCAGAAAAGGCCTGAGGTCAATGCGGTCATGATGGACGTATTTTTCGTTATCACGGTAGAAGTCATTGCCGCTGCCACACTTGATGTAGTACAGCGGATTCTTGAATTCATAGCCGTAGATGTCATTGGCAAAATGATTGACGGTGCCGTCACCGCCGGTCAGGATGACTTCGTCTTCCGGCTTAAGCGAATCAAAGAACTGCTTCAGGTCCTTGATATCCAGAAGACTGGTAAACTGACACTCCACATTATGTGCCTGAGCCCAATTGCGGGCGTCTTCTTCTCCGCGGGAATTATTGGCCAGCGGATTATACAGTAAGTAGATCATATATTCTCCTCTCACAGGTTTTCGGCCTGCATAATTATTTAATGATTTCTGAATACCGGCCTCAGCCGAAGGCCGAAGCAGAGTCATGTCTCTATAATTATAATATCATATTTAATTCAGGTGAAAATGCCGAGCTTTACCGCAAAACGCAGGAAAAAAGCCGCCTGAGCGGCTTTCGATTCATACATGGGAGAAGAATGCTTCAGCGCTGAGTCTCCAGCATGTCGATGACGCTGGTGATCTTCTTCCAGCTGATCTTCTGCTTTTCCGTTTCCATCTGCTTCAGGTATTCGGCGTTATTGTCATAGAGACGGGAGAGAACATAGGCATGGTAATATCTTCCAAAGGCTTCGTATTGAGAAGCATCGACCTGTAGCTGGTCGTCGGCATACTCATTTGTCACAGTGTAGACGTAGACGCGGTGATACTCGCCGTTGCTGAAGGCCTCATCCAGATCGCTCAGTCCGTAGCTGCGGTTCCCGTAGCTGATGTCCCTGCGGATCTCGGTGAACAGCGCCAGGGCATTGAAGAACAGAACGATAGCAAAGAACAGAATGGCCAGACGGGCCAGTGATTTCCATTTACTCTTCATAAGCTAACCTCTCATTGATAAGGATCAGAAGCGCTGAGGAACTCAGTTCCTCGATGGACGCGATGTCCTCTTCATTCAGGTGCAGATATACCTTCAGAACGCGGTCGACTTCCCCGTTTATCCGCTCAACGCATTCAGCCATTGTGGCACTGAGATCCCTTCTCTGGGCATAACGGTAGCTTTCCTTGAAATCACCGATATACTGACACAGACGCACCAGAGGATCATCGTAATTATTGGTTCCGTAATAATAGTTGTTCACGTTTTCCATGATCCGATTGTAGCTTTCCGCCAGTGAACTGATCGTCAGGTATTCACTGTATTGGGAATACGACAGTACGAATTTATCGCAGAAAACCTTGAATTCGATGAATTCGCCTTTCTGAAGCAGTTCATCCATTCTGGCCGTTATCTCTTGTTTTGACATCCGGGAAGCGCTGATCCTTTCAGCGATCTCATAGCTGGCACTATGCAGGGGAACCAGTATCAGATTGGCAAGCAGCAGGATCGCCAGGATCACCAGCAGTGAATAGCCGCGGCTGACCTTCCTGACTTCCTCCGTAACTTCTTTCCGGGCGGAATCATATTCCTTTTCGAGCTTATTCAGCTTTCGGAGATGTTCCTGAGCTTCCGGATTCGGTGTTCCGCAATGCGGACATACGCCGTCCTTCAGGGACAGCGGTGCTCCGCAGTTCTTGCAATTGACCATGCTAATCCTCCTTTACATAGCCTTCCAGGGCATCGGTATCGATGTATCCCTGCTTGTCGCTGTGCTGCTGATAGATCGTCTTCAGCTGCTCTTCATCAAAGCCATGGCTTTCCAGAATGTCCAGGATCTGCTGGCGCTGGGTTTGGTACCTGGCGGTATCGGCGCCTTTCATGCGGTCCCTGCCGGTATAGAATTCCGGCCAGAACAGGTAATACAGCATTTTCTGCAGCTGATACTTGCTGAAGCGCTGCTGCGTAATCATCTGCTCATATTCGTCAGCCAGCACATAGTCAGGATAGTGACTCCACTTGCTGACGACGGAGATGTTTTCATAATAAAGCTTCTTTATGGCCTTCAGATCGTCATTATGGTAATACTCTTCCAGCTTATCGATGTTGGCTTCATACCATTCAATGTCCGCAAGAGCCTTGCTGTCATACTCATAGTTGTTGTGATAGTTCACGTTGACCCTTAAAGCGCAGAGGTAAGCTGCCAGTACGATCACAGCCACGATGACAAACGAGCGGATCAGGGCTGACAGGATCGTCCGGCTCACTGACTGATGCGCCTCCTGTTTCAGTCCCAGCATCCGGTCGATCATGCCGGAAACGCGCTTTCTGAAGCCCTTGTAGGCGCCTTTCTTGTTCATGGTTCCGCAATAAGGGCAGTACTCCGTGTCTTCCGGGTAAGCTGCCCCGCAGTTCTTGCAAATCAGTTCTTTCATAATGTCATTTCACCAGTTTACGAGTGCTTCCGTCACTCATCTTTAACCGTGTTTATTATAGGTCGGCCATGCGTAACGGTCAACAACGCCAGGCTTATGCTGTTTGCCGCCAATGTAAAAGACAGCCTTCAAACTGAAGACTGTCTTCTCTGAAGCAGAATCAGAATCCTCTGCGTCCGCCGCCGCCGTGGGTGGCTCCGGATGATGAGGTATGGGTTGACGAACCGCCGGAGAAGGAACCTCCGTGGCCGCCGCCTGATGAACTGCTGTGGCTGCTGCTCTCATGCGGTCTGGCTGTGCGGCTGGTCCGTGAATACAGATAGTGATCATGGAAGTTGTGCAGATTGAAACTGCCTCTCTCCACATAGCTGTCCGCCTCGTACTTGCGGCGTACGGACTTGTTCTTTCCCTTCATGATCCCGGTTCCGATCAGCGCTGCCAGTAACCCGGTGCTTCCGGATACAGCTCCGCCGGTCAGCAGATTATACGGCAGCTTTTCGGCTACCATGTAGATGTCATATTCAGCCGATCCTCTGACGGTCAGATCATCCGGCTTTCTGTACTTGTCTGAAATGCCTTCGCATCTGATCGTATAGACCGCATTGGTGTCTTCGCTCATGACATCGGTATAGCCCTCGCCGTTGTCCACAAAGATCATGGCGATGTAGTTGCCGTTATTGTCATAGACATCGAAATGTCCGTTCAGCCTCTTTCCGTCTTCGGATGTCAGGTGAATGTACAGCCTGTTGTAGTAGATGTCCACCGGCTTGTCATTGATGGCTCTGTTCATGTAATAGTCGCAGAGATCACCGTATTTGATGATGGCCTTGGAAAAATCATCCCCCATCAGATCGACGACTTCATCGGCAATGCACTCCAGACCGTAATCAGTGAAGTATTCTATGCATTTGCCGGATGTAGTCATGTACATTTCCCGGCCGCCCATATCGATCACCAGCATGATTCCCGACCTGTCAGAGCCGCGTCCGAAGCCGTGAGCATCGTAGTAATCGTCGGCAAAGTCGATCAGGTCCTTGCCGTCCGTGTCATTGGCGATCAGCGCAATGACATCTACGTCGTACCGGTCGCTTACTTCCTGCAGCTTCTGCTCGCAGGCGTTGAGCTCTTCCGCGGTCAGAGCGCCATACTCATCGATGACCAGTGACTGCTTGGCCAGCACGCCCAAGGGCATGCACATCATGATCATGACTGCCAGGATGGCAGATAACTTGATTAATCTCTTCATTACCTTACCTCCTAAAACAGCTTGAGCAGATAGGTAGCCACAAATACCAGGGCGCTGACGATGGCAAAGATTGAAGCGAAGGAGCGGGCATACAGGCTCTTGTCCGTCGGCAGGTCGCCGATCAGCTTGCCGGTCTGACCGTTCATGGCGAAGTAGTACTTCTGCCCCTGATAGGTCGTTACCAGCAGCCATACCGGCAGCAGGCAGTACTTGGCTCTTTCACTCAAAAGCCGCATGTTCATGCCCTGCGAGCGCACTGAGGAATAACCGCTGACCGTCGACTCAATGGCTGAGGCGGTGGTGTTGCGGATCCGCTCATTGGCCTTCCGGCCGCTTTCTTCAGCGGTAATGTCGAACTTGTCGGCAAAATAACCGGCCAGATAGTTCATGTTGAAATCGACAGCTTCACGCATGTCAAACGGCTCGATCGATTCCATCATTGCGGTATCCATCTTGGTGGAACCGTTAGCGGGAACGTTGTCAAAGCTGATTGAACCGTCACGGAAGACATTATAGTAGCGGGTCTCCGTGTAGTCGTAGTCCCGGTCCGACCAGTGTCTTTCCCTGGTGGCCACATAGCGCGCCCGGGCATTGACATCGGCGTCATACAGCCAGAACGGCACATAGACGCCCTTGATCTCCTGCATGTGCTTTTCCGCCTTAAAGGACTTGGGAGCCAGCGGCTTGTCAGAGACATGCTTGCGGTACTGTTCGATGGCCTGCTGCTTGCTGAACTTGAAGGGGATGACCTTGTCCGGTCTGAGCGAACCCTTGAACTGGTTTACCATGACGACCGGGTTGCCGCAATACGGGCAGCTGGTGGCTGCGGTGGTTTCATCAGTAATGATGTCGCCGCCGCAGCTCTTGCATACATATTCGCGGATGTTCTGGACTTCCTGCTGGCTCCACTGGCCATCAGGCTGAGCAGTCCAGCTGATGTCGTTATCAACGGTCTCAGCCAGATCCTGGTCATATTCCTTCATCATCTCGACGTCAAATTCAGAATGGCAGAACGGGCACTTAAGATTCTGTGTTGATGAGTCGAATGCAAGTATCCCACCGCAGTTCGGACATTTGTACTCTCTTAATTCATCACTCATAAATAACCTCCCGTAACAGCCGGCTTGCACCAGCTGTTATTCATTTTAAAGCTTGTGTCCGCAGGAAGGACAGAACTTGGTGTCGGCGTCAGTGATCTTGGTTCCGCATTCCGGGCAGAATCTGTTGACTTCCGCTACCGGTTTGGGAGCGCCGCAGCTGCGGCAGAACTTGCCGCCCTCGTTCTTGGTTCCGCACTTCATGCAGTACCAGACTTCAACCTCTTCCTTCTTCGTTTCTTCTTCTTCGGTCAGTTCGCCGCCGTTCTTATAGTAGGCAAATTCCTTTCTGGGATCTTCAAAGCCCCTGTTGGTCAGCTTGGTGCAGATCTGGTTTGCCATTTCGACGTATTCCCTGTAGAGGTCGCTTTCCGGAGAAATGGGTCTCTTTTCCGTCAGTTCGAAGTTCAGGTCATCAAAGAAGTCATTTCTGACCTGAATGCAGACATTGAACTTGTACTCATATTCGTACTTGGGCGGATCGAAGGAAACCTTCTTGCCTTCCTTGTCTTCGTCGAACTGTTCATCGACATCCTCGTCAACCGTGATCTTGACGCCTAAGACGTCGCTGTAGCTGATCATGTCCGGATTGGCATTGCGGAAGTTGGATGAAGCGGAAACCAGGAACTTCTTCAGATTGTCATCGAAGTAGACCTTGTATCTCTTGCCGACGATCTCGGTCGGAGCGAAGTTCTTCAGAGCGGCCTCATTGGCCTCTCTGTACTGCAGCTGCTGTTTGATGGCAGCTACGGAAGTATGTCTTCTGCCGGTGAACCAGGGAGAAAGCTTGGAGGCGCAGTCCTTGCACATGTTGCCGTCATCAAGCTTGCGGTTGCCGAGCAGTTTGATTTCCTTACCGCAGATGTCGCAGTATTTCTTATCAAATAAGCCCATAGCGTCACCGCCTATTCAGGTTTCTTGGTTCCGCAGACGGAGCAGAAATTGCCGTTGCAGCCAGCTCCGCAGTTGGGGCAGTACCAGGCGTACTGCTGAGCGCCGGTAGCGGCTACGCCGACATTGGCGCCGGCCTGCTGAGCCATGTTGACGCCATAGTAAGCCATGGCCGGGCCGTTGGGATTCTTGGCAGCATCCTTGATGGCCTGAATGGTGGCATCAGTGAGTCCGGCATCTTTCATGTAAGGATTGGTGTACATGGCGGCCTTCTGAGCCTCGGTAATGAGCTTCTGATCTTCCTCGGTCAGAGATACGGTGGCCAGAGCGACGTTGACGACCTGAATGCCGCGCAGCTCATTCCACTTGGCGTCCAGAGCTTCGTTAAGAGCGTTCTCCAGTTCCGTATTGTGAGCGATGATCTCGCTGGGTCTCAGCTCCAGAGTTGACAGCTTGGCTAAGGCCGGCTGCAGGGCGGAGACGAATTCGATCCTCAGGGTATCCTTCAGCTCATCGACATAGTAAGCCTCGGCAACGTTGCCGCAAACATTGGCATAGAACAGGATCGGGTCAGTGATCTGGAATGAATAGGTTCCGGCGCATCTGATCTGAATGTCGACATCCAGGTTGATGCGGGAATCAACTACTCTGAACGGTACCGGGGTGTTGGTGCCGAACTTGTTGTCCAGGATCTCCTTGGTGTTGAAGTAGTAAACTCTCTGATCCTTGCCCGGCTCACCGCCATAGGTGAAGCGCTTCTTGAAGGTCTCAAAGCTCTTTCTCAGGCCTTCGCCCAGACTTCCGGCAAAGATTGACGGCTCGGAAGAAGCATCGAAGGTGTAAAGGCCCGGTTCGGCACAGACTTCAACGATCTTGCCGTCTTCGACAATGATCATGCACTGGCCATCGGCAACGGCGATTCCGGAACCGGTGGTAATGATGTTGTCATTGCCCTTGTTGCCGGAAAACAGACCGGAAACTCTCTTGTGGCCTCTTTCAACCAGGACACTGTTGTCCATGGCATCGCAGTAGAAGTATTCCTTCCACTGATCGGCAATTGTGCTGTTAAGCGCTTGTAATCCACTACTAATTAAACCCATAAAAAACTCCTTTCGTTAATTAATAACTGTGTATTCTTAAGACCTGCCGGTCTTAATACCTTACTGATAGATCC
>JAGAFL010000001.1:0-13155 GCA_017612595.1 Erysipelotrichaceae bacterium
AATGGATCGCATTGTAAACATCATTATCTGGGCAGTAATCGTAATCGTGATACTGGGCATACTGCTGAGCAACATCTGCATCGTCCCGCAGGGCAGCGCCTGGGTCATTGAGACCCTGGGCAAGTACGCCGGGACCTGGGGAGCGGGCCTGCATCTGAAGGCGCCGTTTGTCTCCCGCATCGTCCGCAAGATCTCCCTTAAGGAGCAGGTCGCGGACTTCGAGCCGCAGTCCGTCATCACCAAGGACAACGTCACGATGACCGTCGACTCGGTAGTCTTCTTCCAGGTAGTGGACCCCAAGGCCCTGACCTATGGAGTAGAGAGACCGATCGCCGCCATTGAGAACCTGTCAAGCACGACGCTGAGGAACATCATCGGCACGATGACGCTGGATGAGACGCTGACGGCGAGAGATCAGATCAACTCACAGACGATCAAGGTGCTGGACGAAGCCGCCAACAGATGGGGCGTGGACATCACCAGAGTAGAGGTGCAGAACATCACTCCGCCGCGCACCATTCAGGAAGCGATGGAGAAGCAGATGAAGGCCGAGAGAGAAAAGAGAGAGGCCATCCTGAAGGCCGAAGGTGAGAAGCAGTCAGCGATCACCAGAGCCGAAGGTGAGAAGGAATCAGCGATCCTGAGAGCTGAAGCCGTCAAGGAACAGCGGATCAGGGAAGCTGAAGGCGAGGCCAAGGCCGTCGAGAGAATGGCCCAGGCCAAGGCAGAGGCGATCAGACTGGTCAACAGCGCCCAGCCGTCAAGTCAGTATCTTTCACTGCGCTCCCTGGAGGCAGCGGAGAAGATGGCTGACGGCAACGCCACCAAGATCATCGTTCCTTCCGATCTGCAGAATCTGGCCGCTACGGTCGCTGCCGTCACGGAAACAATAAAGAAGTAATCATGGGAAGCCTGTCAGACGACAGGCTTCTTTATTCGGTGACTGTAAAAATGTTGTGGTAAAAAGGAAAAAGATATGTTTTAATAGTACTGCTGCAATAGGAAAAAAGTCCTCTGTGATTATTGACTAAGCACACTTCCTGTTATAAAATGGTAAGGCTGTACAAGGAGGTGTTGGGAATGAGATATTCACGGACTGATCTGTTACAGCTTAAGGGGGGTCACCTGTCGCTTGATGAAGATTTGACCTTTGAGGATGACATATCCTCACAGTTTCCCAGAATCAGGAGACTGAAGGGCATCAACGTCAAGGCGGAGGGTGACTATATATCCGAACAGCAGCGCCTCAATGTAAACTTCAGGATCAGCGGATCGGTGATCGTCGGCTGCGACGTGACCGGTGAAGACGTTGAAGTCCCAATCGATACTGAAGAAGAGGCTGTGTTCTCCTTCAGCAAGAATGAAGATGACATAACGATTGTACCGGCCAATGGCCAGTACATCGAGCTGTTGCCGGAGATCTTCCGGGCCATCCTTCTGGACATTCCGACCAAGGTGGTAAAGCCGGGAAAGATCGATTACCCGAAGGGCGACGGCTGGGAAGTTGTCAGTGAAGAAGTTTACGAACAACAGAAGAAAAGCATAGCGGATCCGCGGCTCGCCAAATTATTAGAATACATTCCGCAGGATGAACAGGAGGTGTGAACGATGGCAGTTCAACAGAGAAGAGTTTCTAAGACACGTAAAAACAAGCGCAGAACACATTATAAGTTAGTTGCTCCTACAATGGTCAAATGTCCAAACTGTGGAGAGTATAAGTTGCCTCATCACGAATGTGAGTGCGGCGCCAAGTAATAACTTGTAAGCTGATGGGAGATCCAAACGGATCTCTTTTTCATGAAGCAGTATCCCCAGCCGGCTGAAAGGCCGGTTTTTTTATTCTGGCGAGAGAATTTTCTTCATTTTTGTACGATTTTTGCATTTTGCATATTGACAGCAATATCCCTAAAAGTGGTAGAATGGTGTTGCAAAAGGAATTAAAAGTGCAGAAAGTGTGGTAAAGTGTCATGTTCATAGGTGAATATCATCACAGTTTGGACGCAAAGAGCAGAGTTGCCTTACCTGCTAAGTTTCGTGGCGCTTTCGACAAGACCGCATATCTGACCAAAGGCATGGACGGGTGCATCTACATCTATACCGCCGAAGGATTTCAGAAGTACTTTGATTCCATCATCGCTCTCAATAAGAACAAGGCAGACATCCGTGAGTATCAGAGAGCGGTATTCTCAAGATCAATAGACGCAGACCTGGATACCCAGGGCCGCATTCTCATCAACTCCCAGTTCGCCAAGATGGCCGGACTGACCAGGGAATGCGTATTCGTCGGTGTCGGCGATCACATTGAACTCTGGAGTGAGGATGGCTGGGACAACTACATCAACAGCGTCACCGACGAGCAGCTGGAACAGATATCCGAGGAACTCTAAATGGAGCACGTATCGGTAATGCTGCAGCAGTGCCTTGATGCCCTTGCCATCAGGGAAGACGGCATCTATGTCGACGGCACGCTGGGCCGGGGCGGACACGCCTGTGCCATTGCCAGCCGGCTGACCGGCGGCAAACTGTACTGCTTCGACCTTGACCGTCAGGCGATCGAGGAGTCAGAAGAAAAACTGGCGGCCACCGGCGCCGATTACGAACTGATCTGCAGCAACTTCATCTTCATGAAGGATGAGCTGAACAAAAGGGGAGTAGAAGAAGTCGACGGCATTCTGCTGGATCTGGGGGTTTCCTCACCGCAGTTTGATGACCCGTCAAGAGGCTTCTCCTACCGCTATGATTCCCGCCTGGACATGCGGATGGATCAGAGTCAGACACTTGATGCCTGGCAGATCGTCAACAACTACAGCTTTCAGGATCTGGTCAGGATCCTAAGGGAATACGGCGAAGAGAAATACGCCGTCAACATTGCCCGGAAGATCGAGCAAACCAGAGCAGAGAAACCGATCGATACGACCGGACAGCTGGTGGACATCATCCGCCAGTCCTTACCAGCCAGGGAGTTAAACAAAAAGGGCCATCCGGCCAAACAGACATTTCAGGCATTACGCATTGAGGTCAACCATGAACTGGACAACCTCAGAGCCGTAATAGATCAGGGCCTGCAGCTTCTCAAGCCGCAGGGACGACTGGCGGTCATCACCTTCCACTCGCTGGAGGACGAGATCGTCAAGAAGGCTTTCCGCGCCGCCTGCCAGAGTGAGCAGGTCGACAAGCGCATACCGCTGAAGGAAAGCGAGATAAGACAGGCTGAGTATCAGCTTGTAAACCGCAAGGTAATTACCGCCGATGAAAGGGAACTGGAAGAGAACCACCGTTCGCACAGTGCCAAGCTAAGGGTAATAGAAAGAAGGACACGCAGATGAAGAAGAAGAGATTACTTTCAACTTTTGTTACCATCGTAATTGTGGCGTTTTTCGTGTCTCTCTTTGCCTTCTTAAGCACCAGCATCGTGCTGAAGTCCTACAACGTCTCCCTGATGGCGGAAAAGAAGCAGATGGAAGCCAGGATCAGCAACGTCCAGGCTGAGATCGATACTCTGGAGACCCAGATCGCCGATCTGCAGGACCGCAACCGCGTTCTGAGCATGATTGATGATCAGATGCAGAGCGTCAAGGTTTCCAATGTCGTAGACCTGACCGGTAACTGAAGATGAAAAAGTCAAATAACATAAAGATTTCCCTCCTCTCATGTGTTATTTTTGTCGCAGGGGCATTGCTGCTGAGTAATGTCCTTTTGCTTGACATAAAAGGGAAGAATCTTCTTGCTGACGTCGACTTCCGTCAGGCAGAAGGCGTTTCGATCGTCGACAGGACGCTGAGAGCGGAAAGAGGAGACATCAGGGATTCCGGCGGAAACCTGATTGCCATGGACAAGAGAGTATACAAGATCATTTTCATCCTGTCCTCAACTCACAAAAAGACCGTCGTTGATGATGAGGGAAAGAAGCATGTCGTTGACGATTATGTCAAGGATCCCCAGGCAACGGCCCGCAGCATTGCCGAAATACTGAATGCTGATGAAGATTACATTCTTTACCGGCTGACGATGGACCGCTATCAGGTGGAGATCGGCACGGTCGGTTCAAACATCGATTCCGATACCAAGAAGCAGATCGATGATCTGGGCTTACCGGGAATAACATGGGAAAGCAGTACCCGTCGCTATTATCCGATGGGATGCTTTGCCTCGCATCTTATCGGTTATGTCAACAATAACGCTCCGGAAAGCAACGGCGGCATGACCGGTCTTTCCGGTGTGGAGAAGATCCTCAATGAACAGCTTTCCGGTACAGACGGCCATCAGCAGTATTACAGCGACGTCAACAATAACATGGTGTCCGGCGGTGAACTGGAGAAGACGGCTGCCACAGACGGCTATGACGTGACCCTTACGCTCAACAATAACATCCAGCGCGATCTTGATGAAATGCTTCAGAATATCATGGACATTGACAAGGATGTCGATAAGGCCTGGGCAATTGTGATGGATGCCCGGACCGGAGCTCTTTACGGCTACGATTCCTGTCCGACTTTCGATCCCAATACCATGGAAGTAACTGACTACAACGATTACTGCGCATCGCTTCCCTATGAACCGGGGTCGACGATGAAATCGATCACTTATGCCGCTGCCATTGACCTTGGCGGCTTCAACAAGGATGCTCAGTTCAACTCCAACAACTATTATGTCGGTACCGACGGTAACGGTAACCTGAAGAGAGTCGACCGAAGCAAGTCCTCTCTGGTCATACATAACAGCAGTAACGGTCAGTACGGAATGGTCACCTTCGAAAGAGCGTACATCAATTCCTACAACGTCGGTACGGTAACTCTGCTTGAGGAGCAGATCGGCAAGAAGAACTGGGAACACTACGTGGATGCCTTCGGTTTCTTCAAGCCCGTCAATGTATACGGCATTTCCGAAGGAGGCAGCTATGGCCTGCACGATTTCTCCAATGTCTTCTCCCTTGCCTGTTCCACCTTCGGTTCCGGCATGAGCTGCAATGCCCTGCAGCTGATGCAGGCCTACTCAGCCTTCTGCAACGAGGGAACGATGGTGAAGCCCTACATCATTCAGTCAATTACCGATCCGCTGACCGGCGAAGTGATCTACGAAGGCGGCCGGGAAGAAGTGGGAACGCCCATCAAGGCATCGACAGCCCAACAGATGCAGGAACTGATGTATCAGGTCTGCCATTCCGGCTATCACGGCGCTGCTCACAGTCTGGAGATTCCGGGAATCACTATCGGCTGCAAGACCGGTACGGCGCCGGTTATCAATGAAAACGGTGTTTATTCATATGACGATGTCATTCACTCGGTCATGATCACCATTCCGGCACAGAATCCGCAGATTCTTGTTTATGTGGCTTATCAGGATTCCTACCGTTCACAGCGCAACTTCAAGTTTGTCAGAACGCTGTTGCAGAAGTGCATAACGGAACTGAATCTGATGGGCAGTCAGGATGACGCCCCCAAGACAGAAAAGAAAGAGATCTTCGTAATGGAGAATCTGAGAAATCATACTCTTAATTACGCAAGAAATGTTCTGAAAGACAGTGATGTCGAGATCATTACTCTCGGAAATGGTGATTCCGTGATCCGTCAGTATCCCATCGAAGACAGCCGCATCATCAGCGGACAGAGGATACTTCTGCTGACCTCGCTTGAAGGAATCGTGATGCCGGACATGACCGGCTGGAGCCGAAGTGAGGTAATGGCATTCTGGGACCTCACCGGGATCGGAATCAAGACGGAGGGATACGGTTTCGTGACTTCGCAGTCGGTGGCTCCGGGCGAGCGGATAGATAAATCGATAATCATTAATCTCAAACTGGAAGAACATTAACAGGTCTGATTCAGACCTGTTTTTCTTGGTTGTTTAAATCGGATGGTCAGTGTATAATAAAAACTGCTGTGGAGGTTTTAATATGGGAACACGCATGATCCTCGCATTCGGAATCGGCCTGATATCAGCACTGCTGCTGTATCCGGTAGCCATTCCGATCCTGCATAAACTCAAGTTCGGACAGACGATCTATGAACTGGGGCCCAAGAGTCACCAGGTAAAGGCCGGTACGCCGCCGATGGGCGGAGTGGTGTTCATCATCACCAGCCTGCTGGCTTCATTGATCGTTCAGCCAAAGGCGTTCGGCGACATGCATCTGCTGATCGTGGTGCTGGCTTTCATCGGCTACGGACTGATCGGCTTCGTCGATGATTTCATCATCGTCGTCAAGCATCAGCACGAGGGTCTGACACCGAGGATGAAGTTTCTGATGCAGTCAGTTCTGGCTGTGGTCTTCTTTCTTCTGTACCGCAACCTCAACGACAATACTGTCGTGATTCCCTTCCTGCACAGACAGATCGATCTTGGCTGGTTCTATGTGGTCGTCGTATTCATCATGTTCACCGGTGAATCCAACGCCGTCAACCTGTCGGATGGCCTGGACGGCCTGTGCGCCGGACTGGTGATCCTGGCCCTGATCCCCTTTGTCTATTTCTGCTTCCGCGCCGGCCTCGACAGCGTTGCCATCTTCCTGTGCGGAGTGATCGGATCACTGGTCGGCTATCTGCGCTATAACATCCATCCCGCCCAGATCTTCATGGGCGATACCGGATCGCTGGCTCTCGGCGGCCTGCTGGCTGCCGTAGCCATGGTTACCAAGGAAGAGATCGCCCTGATCCTGATCGGCGGCGTCTTCGTGGTTGAAGTGCTCAGCGTCATGCTTCAGGTAGCGTCCTTCCAGCTGACCGGCAAGCGCATCTTCCGCATGAGCCCCCTACATCATCACTTTGAACTGGGCGGCTGGCCGGAGACCAAGGTGGTCCACGTATTCTGGGCTGCCGGTGCCGTTCTCTGCATTCTGGGACTTGTAATGGGAGCGTGCATGTAATGAAGAAGGTATTAGTTGTCGGCGCCGCCAAGAGTGGTCTGGCCGCCATGAGATTTCTGCATAAGAACGGCTATGATGTCTATCTGACAGACGCCAAGGTGCTGGCCAACCGTGATGAACTGATTTCCGAAGGGATCAAGGTTTATGACGGCGGTCATCCGGATCTGCTGAAGGAGATCGATTTCGCCTTCGTGGTAAAGAATCCGGGCATCAGATATACCATGCCTCTGATCGCTCACTTTGTTGAGAAGAAGATACCCATTTACAACGAGATCGAGGTAGGTCTCTCCCATCAGCCTCAGCACCGTTATGTTGCCATTACCGGCACCAACGGCAAGACGACGACCACGACGATGTGTGAGTCGCTTCTGAAGACCCTGAATCCCGAAAACGTCGCCTGCGGCAACATCGGCTATCCGGTTTGCGATGCCCTGCTGAACGTCGAGGACGGCCGTTCACTGGATCTAGCCATTGAGATCGGTGCCTTTCAGCTGCTGGGCGTTGAGACTTTCAAGCCGCATGTCTCCGTCATAACCAACCTTTCCGAAGACCATATCGATTTCTTCGGAACCCTGGACAGGTACTATTCGGTCAAGACAAAGATCTATCAGCTTCAGGATGAGAATGACTACTTCCTGCGCAACATCGACGATGAAGCCGTCATGAAGTACGCTCAGAACATCCCCTGTCAGGTCATTGACTTCTCGCTGAAGAGAACGGACTGCGATGTTTACCGCAAGAATAACCGCATCTACTTCCATGATGTGGAACTTGTCGATCTGGACCGCTTCCAGCTGGTTGGCGAGCATAACGTTCAGAACTGCATGATCGCTTCGGCGATGTGCTATCTGATGGGCGTCAGCCCCGAAAGCATCCATGAGGTCATGGCCAACTTCAAGGGCGTCCCTCACCGCATTGAGTACATCCGGGAACTGAACGGCGTAAAGTACTACAACGATTCCAAGGGAACCAATGTCGATTCAACGATCGTGGCTCTCAAGGCCTTCAGCCAGCCGGTCCACCTTCTGGTCGGCGGTTATGACAAGAAAGTCGGCTTCGATGACCTGATCCCCTATCTGGGCAACGTCAAGTGCATGTATGCCTTCGGACAGACCAAGCACATGTTTGAAAAGATCTTCGATAATGTCCGGATCTTCGAGAACATGCATGAAGCTCTGGACGCGGCTCATCAGAGCGCTCAGCCCGGTGAAGTCGTACTGCTGTCGCCGGTGTGCGCAAGCTGGGACCAGTATCCCAACTTCGAAGTCCGCGGTGATGAATTCAGAGACATCGTCAATGCCTATGAATAGTAGCGCATTGATAACGGAAAGGAAGAGAAAAGATGAATAAGCAACTGGATTTTCTGCTTAATATCAAGCTGTATTCCCTGCAGAGGAGCTATTTCAATGATCTGACCTTTGAACAGCTCAAGGAAGTCATGTTCGCCACCAAGTGGGCAAACGGCATGCCTGAGCATCTGTATCAGATCGCTGCTGACATAGAGGAACTGAACTTTTACGAAGTAGCCAACTACTTTACCAAGAGAGGCAAGCAGCTGGACTACAACTTCAATACATTGGAAGGTGGAAATTATGAGGAAAAGTAGCGGACATCTGACCATGGGCCTGCTGTTGCTGGCCGTACTGGTCGCCATGACATTTATGATCGGCCGCAGCCTGCCGACGGAAGCCAACGCTTCCACGGATCTGACTGACGGTCAGAAACTGGTATATACCGTCGATTCTGCTGACGCCGAGATCGTCGCCAAGGCAGCTGAGATCCTGGAAAAGAGGATCTACAACTTCGGCGCTGACAGCGTCAAGACAACGGTTGAAGGTTCAACCGTGACCCTGATCTACAACGGCATTAACGATAACGAAAGGCTGAGAAAGAACCTGACCCGCACCGGTGAGATCTCTTTCCGCAACAGCAAGGACGAACTGCTTGATTCCAAGGGCATTCTCGCTGACAGCATGCCTCTGGCCTGCGCCGAGGCTGACAAGGGATCGACCGTCTATTTCCATGTCAATGACACAGAGGCTCTCAAGAACCTCTACACCAGCATGGTCGTTGGCCAGGATACGATGCTGGTAATCTGGGTCGACTATGAAGAAGGACAGAAGTACGAGACCGAATCGACCAAGGATAATCCGGCCTATCTGATCGCCGCCACGATGTCTTCAGCCCTGGACGGCGACTTCTATGTCACCACCAACAAGGCCTTTGCGGACACCTACGACGCAGTCAGAGTAGTTGACGGCGGCGTCCTTCCTGCCAAGGTCACGGAAAGCGGCTTTGAAGCCGTTGAAGCCGCCTATGGCGCCAACGCTCTCAACAAGGTGCTTAATTTCCTTTATGCCGGCCTGGCTATCGGCGGTCTGTACCTGATCTGGAAGTATAAGCTTACCGGTCTGGTTAACGCCGTCAGCCTGTTTGCCTTCGCGACGGCTTCGCTGATCTCCATCAGCTGGCTGGATGTCAGGTTCAACGTAGAGACAGTGGCGCTGCTTCTGACGGCTCTGCTGGCTGCCTGGACCATCATGGTTTACTACGATGACAGATTTGCCGAAGACATGCGTACCGGACGCAACGGACGCACTGCCTACGCTGCCGTGGTCAAGAGAATGGTCAAGCCGGTAATTGCCGGAGCGGCCTTCATGCTGATCAGCGGTCTGACCGCCTATCTGTTCTTCAGTCAGCTCAGGGAATACGGCACCGTCATCATGGTCCTTGCCGTCTGCCTGGTACTGTTCGCTGTGGGCGCTAATGTGATCATCATGAACCACCTGCTGGCTTCCAACTACTTTGACAAGAGCTTATTCGGCCCGCAGAAACAGGAAAGTGAAAAGATCGTTTCCTTCAGGAATACAGCCTGGGGACTTCTCGCCGCCTGCCTCTTCGGTCTGGTATTCTATCTCATTAACCGGAGTTCCGACATCGCGGTCATCGGCAAGAGCTTATGCTGCCTCGCCGTTGGCGCTCTCGGATGCGCTCTGTTCAATGCCCTTGACAAGAAGGGCTACAACACCCTGCCGGTCTGCGGCGGCGTGTTGGCAGCCTTCATGGGCGGCCATCTGCCGTTACAGGGCAGCTATCAGTCGGCTGACTACCTGGGCATCGCCTTGCTGATCGGCGCACTGACCTTCATCTACGCCATGATCACCCTGAGTGAACTCAACGACGGCTATAAGGAGCTTTCCCGCGGCAAGCTGTCCGAAGAAAAGATAACTGAACTGGGCAACACCGTTCAGTCACGCCTTGGATCGGTCACCGCCTCAGGACTGGCCGGAGTCATCGTAATAAGCGTAGCCGTATATCTGCTGGCCATCAAAGCTCCGTCAGGAATCCTTCTGGCGGTAGCCGGCGCTTCCGCAAGCGCCGCTGCAGGCAGCGTTGTGACCGGTGCCCTGTGGATGAGAAGCTTCATCAACCGCCCCAGCAAGCCCAGCGGCAAGAAGAAGCAGAGCAGAAAGAACAATGAACTGAAGGAGACGACAGTCTTCGGAATCAACGAAATCAGATAAGCAAAAAAAGAGGGAAGCAAATGTCATACAAACAGATCGATACTGCCGCAGCAACAGAACTCATGGAAAACCGTGGGATCGATTCCCTGCTGGCCAAGGTTCTGATCAGCATGCACTACGGTGAAAAGGACATTGCTTCCTTTTTTGCGCCCTGCGACCGTTACGAATTTGACGAGCGGCTCTACGGCCCGATAAGGGAAAAGCTGGAGGAAATTGCCAAAAAGCAGCAGAAAGTCTTCATATTCGGGGATTATGACTGCGACGGCATCTGCGCTACCAGCATCATGATGATGATCATGCAGAAGCTGGGAATCGAAGCCGGTTACTACATACCTTCCCGTCTTAACGAAGGATATGGCCTGAACGTCGAAAAGCTGTCTCTGGCTTACGAAAAGGGTTACCGGGTATTGGTAACCGTTGATAACGGTGTCAGCGCCTCAGAGGGCTTAAAATGGGCCAGGGAGCATGACATGGCGACCTTTATTACCGATCATCATCAGATAACCGGCGAAGTTGAATGCGATCTGCTGCTGCACCCCGATCTTATGGGAGAAGAGTACCGTTATCTTTCCGGCGGTGCGGTCGTCTACATGCTGGCCAGATATCTCGGCATCGATGATGAGAAGATGGCGATCCTGGCGATGCTGTCGCTGATCGGCGACGTCATGAGCCTTAAGGGCATTAACGTAAAGATCGTAAGGGACGGTCTCAGGCTGCTCAACAGCCACCTGTATCCGCAGGTCGAGATGCTTGACAGCTTCAGCTATCCGATAACCGAAAATGACATATCCTTCAAGGCCGTGCCCAAGATCAATTCCGCCGGCCGGATGAGTGCCGAACCGGTTTCGCAGGCCAATCAGCTGGTCCGATATTTCATAACTGACGACTGCCGTCTGATCAGCAGTCTGAACATGCTGATCAGTGATCTTAACGATCAGCGTCGGACGCTTTCCGCTCAGCAGTACGAGATGCTGAAGGCAAAGATGGATCCCAGAGACAATCTGAACTTCCTGTACGATCCTGACCTGCATGTCGGCATTCTGGGGCTCATCGCCTCAAGGATCTCCTCCGAAACCAATAAGGTAACCTTCGTTCTTACCGACAACGGCGAAAACGTCGTGGGCTCGGGCCGCAGTGTGGGAGAAATCGATCTGATGGATCTGCTGAAGGACTTTGCGCCCAGAACGGTCAATCTTGGCGGTCATGCCAATGCCTGCGGCATCACCGTGAGAAAAGAGGATCTTGAGGATCTGAATGATTATCTTCATGAAGCCTGCCGGGATCTGTCGGCTGATACCATACACGAATACATCGATGTCACTCTGGCTGAACTCAGCCGGAAAAGCATTGAACAGCTGTTCAGCTACCGGCCGTTTGGCCAGGACCGCCGACTGCCGCTGATGAAGATCACCATTCCCAATGATTCACTGAGTATGATGCGTACTGACCATCAGCTGAAGTGGCGAGCCGGTGATCTGGAATTTGTCAGCTTTGAAAATGAAGGCTATGATGCCTACCGGAACCGGGAATACATTACCGTATACGGCATTCTTCAGGAAAACCGTTTCCGGGGACGTGTCAGCTATCAGATCATGGTCAGGGAAATCACGTGATCATGACAGCTGCAATGGAAACAATGAATGTGACAGGCCTGTCATATGAAGAATATGCAGGCTTTTTTTGCTTAGGCTTCATGAGTGGACAGACAATCTGAGCGTCGGCTTTTTTTATGGAGCGGTATTGGGGTATAATAACTAAAATGAGTCCTGTATGCAGAATTGAGGACTTACATGAAGACGGGAGGATCTGCCATGACTGTCAGGAAAATTACGATGATAGCGATGATCGCGGCTTTATATACGGTGATCTGTCTTTTGCCGGGTATATCGGCGATTTCCTTCGGTCAGATTCAGGTCCGCATGGCGGAAATGCTGACGATGCTGCCGCTGATATATCAGCCTTCCATCTATGGACTGACGCTTGGCTGCTTTCTGTCCAACCTGATCGGAGCGCTGACCGGACTCAATCCGTTGGGCTATCTTGACTGCGTGATCGGTACAGCCGCCACGCTGATCGCTGCCATACTGACCTATAAGCTGAGAAACAGAATGGTTGGCAAACTGCCCCTGTGGTCAATGCTGATGCCGGTTATCTGGAATTTCCTGTTCGTCGGTCTGGAACTGGCCTGTCTGATGATGCCGGAAGACATTCTGAAGGGTCTGCTGATATTCGGCGGCTACGTTGCGCTGGGCGAGATCATTGCCGTGATCCTCGGCTATCTTCTGATTGGCAATCCCGCTGTCCGAGGCCTGTTCAGCGATAACAGGTAAGATGGCGAAAGTTTGAGGAGAAGGATAATGCTGGTAGGATATCAGGGAGTACAGGGTTCATACAGCGAAGTAGCGGTAATCAGATACTTTGCTGGCTTGGAATATCAGGAGAGACAGTATTCCGGATTTGCGCCGATGATGGAGGATATTGCCTCCGGAAAGATTGACTATGCCGTTTTTCCGGTGGAAAACACCACAACCGGTCTCATTTCCCGTACCTATGACCTCTTCCAGCACTATGACATCCACGTCGTCGGGGAGATAAACGTCCCGATACACCATCATCTGATCGGTCTGCCTGAGGCGCAGTTGGAGGACATCCGGGAAGCATACTCGCATCCTGAAGCGCTGTCGCAATGCCAGGAATTCTTCGATGCCAATCCGCAGATCAGGCCGGTCGCTTATGAAGATACGGCACTGGCCGTACGCTTCATCGCCGGAC
>JAGAFL010000037.1:0-7043 GCA_017612595.1 Erysipelotrichaceae bacterium
CATTGAGGCTGCCATCGTTACCCAGAAGAAGCATCCTGACTGGAAAGTCGTTCCGGAGATCATGATCCCGTTAGTCGGTGAAGTCAAGGAACTGAAGTTCGTTAAGAACATCGTTGTCAAGACCGCTGAGGAACTGCTGACCAACAGCGATGTCAAACTGGAATACCATGTCGGCACCATGATCGAAATCCCGCGCGCCGCCTTACTGGCTGACGAGATCGCTGAAGAAGCTGAATTCTTCTCCTTCGGTACCAATGACCTGACTCAGATGACCTTCGGCTTCTCCAGAGACGACGCTGCCAAGTTCTTAGGCTCATACTACGATGCCAAGATCTACGAACAGGATCCCTTTGCCAAGCTGGACCAGCATGGCGTCGGCAAGCTGATTGAAATGGCTGTCCAGAAGGGCAAGAGCGTCAGACCGAACATCAAGCTCGGTATCTGCGGCGAACATGGCGGTGAACCGTCATCCATCGAATTCTGCCACAGACAGGGTCTGACCTATGTCAGCTGCTCACCGTTCCGTGTACCGCTGGCCAGACTTGCTGCCGCTCAGGCTCAGGTTAAGTATCCCCGTTAATCAATAACCAAACAAGGAAGCGGTTGACCGCTTCCTTTCTTTGGGCAAATCAAAACACGGCTAAGCCGTGTTTTCTAAAGATTCAATCCGCTGATCTCCGAGCGGTTTATGTAGTGCTGATGTTCCTCATCCATCAGGGCGCCGTAGATGACCGCTGCCCGGTATTCCAGATCGCGGTATGGCTTGATGTTAGCAGTGTAGTGGTTGGCGATCCTGACGCCGTTTTCCTGCAGCTGCTTCAGATACTGCTGTCCTTTCTCATTGAAGCCCAGGACGCGGATGATGTCGTACTCCGGTAGCTTGCGCATGGTCTCACGCTTGTTATTGACCAGGATCTGACAGAGCGTCCGCTGGATACGGCTGCGGGTATAGCGCTTGGTGATGCATTTGTCCATGAAACTGTCGAAGTCGTAGCAGTCATAGGCGTTCTTGATCATCAGGTTTTCAATGCCTTCGTCAACCAGAAAGATGTCCCTGAGTTCAGCAGGCGTACAGGTCAGCAGCCGGCTTCTGATCATCTGATAGTAATCTGCCAGTCTTACCTGAGGGCTTTCCAATAGCTGGGCGGCCATGGGAGTATAACTGCTGACATCATCATGCCTAAGCAATGCTTCCCTGATGGCCCGGGCACTGGCGTGCTGGCCGCTTAGCTGAAGATCGTTGTATTCATTGGTCCTCTTAACGCAGTATGGGGTTATTCCAGGATAATTCTGAAGAGCTTTAAGATAGGAGATGGCCAGGATGTCATTGGGACCGTAGCTGTCAGCCATGTATCCGTAGCTGGCGGGATATGAGTAGCCTTTCTTCATGTTTTCCCGGAAGTTGTCGACATTGAAGCTCAGGGAAGCGATCTCCTGCAGTTCCTCCAGGTTGCCGGTTTCCGAACCGAAGACAACGCTGCTGACCCCGGCTTTCGCCAGAATGTCGATGCCATGGCTTCCATACTGGCTGGCTGCCTGGCAGACAAAGGCAAAGGGTATCTCAAAGACGATGTCGCTGCCATTATTAAGCGCGCATTCTGTCCGCTGCCACTTGTCGATGATGGCCGGCTCGCCGCGCTGAACGAAATTACCGCTCATGGCCGCAATCATGACATCGGCGCCGGTAAGCAAACGCGCCTGTTCAATGTGGTACTTATGACCGTAATGGAAGGGATTGTATTCAGCTACGATTCCTGATGCTTTCATGGCCTTCTCCTTTGCAGGTATATTATATCTTTTTTTTGAAGGGGAAAGAATGATATAATAAACATCGAGGTGTGACATATGATAAACAAGCAGAAGAGAAAAATCAAATCAATCAGCGATGACTTAGTCTTAGAAGCTAATCTATATATTCCGGAAAAACCGAAGGCCATTGTTCAGATCATTCACGGCATGTCTGAACACAAGGAAAGATATGAAAAGGTTGCCAGCGTTCTGGCCAGCTATGGCTATGTGGTGATCGCCGTTGACAACAGAGGACATGGCGCCAGCATCAGCGATGACATTCCGCTGGGCTACTTTGCCGATAAGAACGGCTGGATCGTCAACCTTCAGGACATTCATGAGTTCACTCTCCGCATCATGGAAGAGTACCGCAATCTTCCGTTCTACGTTCTGGGCCATTCCATGGGCTCTCTGATCGGCCATTCCTTCCTGAAGAGATATGAGGACTGTCTGTCCGGAATCATCTTCTCCGGCATGCCGGCATTTACCAATGCGGCCGGAATGGGCATGATCATGGCCAAGACGCTCAGCGGCGGCAAGGGAGCCAAGAAGGTGTCCCAGGCGCTGGTAAAGGCCAGTGACTACAACAAGGCGATTTCCAATCCCCGTACCGCATTTGACTGGCTGAGCTATAACGAAGAGAACGTTGACCGCTACATCGCCGACCCGCTCTGCGGCTTCCCGTTCACCAACAGAGGCTATTACGATCTGCTGGACGGCATGCAGGATGTCTTTGTCAGAAAAGACTGGCGCGTGCTGAAGAAGCAGCTTTCCATCCTGTTTGTCGTCGGTCAGGACGACCCCTGCGCCGATGTTCCCAGCGGATTCAAGAAGTCGCTGAACAACCTTTCAAAGGTCGGCTATGAGAACATCCAGGCCAATATCTATGAGAACATGCGTCATGAGATCTTCAACGAGACCGAGATGAAGATCGTTCTCAAGGACGTCGTTCTCTGGCTCAACAAGCAGGTCAAGGACCTCAGCGAACAGAAGCAGCAGTAATATCATCCCCGGGCTTTTGACCGGGGATTTTCATAAACAAGGAGGATAAATGACATGAAGAAAGCAAACGCAAAATGGCTTATTCTGTGGCTGGTCATGGTACTTATGACCATTGGCTGCATCTTTTACGGCAACCTGGTTCAGACGGATTTCGGCAAGATCGACGTGTCCGTCAGCAGCATTGACGTTGATGGCGGTTCCATTACCTATAAGCTGTATAAGCCAAAGACGGCAACCGCCCAGTCTCCGGCACCCGCCGTTCTGCTTCTGCATGGCTATCAGAACGATAAGGATACCTGCGACGCCTACTGCATCGAACTGGCTCGCCGGGGCTTTGTGGTCATGGCGGCCGATGAATACGGCCATGGTTCCACCACCGTATCAATGATCAGCAGAGGATATGTAAACCACGTCGTAAAGACCAATTACGGCCTGGACAGCGAAGAGAACGGCACCTTCAAGAAGATCGGCGGTTCCAAGCGCTACCGCCTGCTGATGAATTTCTCCAATCTGAGCTTCTTTGATGAAAGATACTCAACGGATGAAGAAGGAAATAAGATCACCGATTCATCGATGGGCGGCATTTATGCCTACCGCTATCTGGCGGACATGGATTTTGTCGATCAGACCAGAATGGGCGTTTCCGGCCACTCGATGGGTACCTGGGCCAGCTGGTCAGTGGCGGCCGGTCTGTGCCGGGCAAAGGACAGCTCAGGCAGGGACATCACGCCGAAGGCCGTTGTCCTGCAGGCCGGTGAACTGTTCACCGAACATGCTTATGACAATAACATCTATTTCAACAACGTCATGCTGATCACGGCAAAGTACGATGAATTCAACTACTTCCGCGATTATCAGAACGTGGTCTCTGACAAGCTGCTGGAAAGCAAACTGCGCCGGGATTTCCTGGGTGTCAGCAGTAACGCCCAATGGAACATCACCTACGGCAATTTTGCGGAAGGCTCAGCCAGAAGATGCGAACTGGTGATCACCAATCACCGTCTGGTCACCCATTCCCATCAGGCTGTAGCCTCTACCGTCGACTGGTTCGCCAACGCACTGAGACAGAACAGCGAACTGTCGGCTGATTCGCATATCTACATGGGCAAGGAATGGGCACAGCTGGCCGCAACTCTTCTGGCGGTCTTCAGCCTGATTCCGCTGAGCGAATTCTTCCTGTCGACCGAACTGTTCCGCAACGCTGCCGATCAGGTTCCTGACAGACCTTACCGGCTGAAGAAGGGACTTGGTCTGATGAAGGGACTGCTTGTGACGATCCTGCTGAGCGGACTTACCTATCCGTTCATGACCCAGCTTGGCCATGCCCTGCTGCCGCTGCCGGAGAACATTTTCCGGATGACCATCGGCAATGGCTTTGTCGGCTGGTACGGCCTTTTGATCATCATCATGCTGATCATGACCCTCGTTACCTACGGCCGCAGCAAGAAGAAGGGCATCCCGATGGACTTCATGGATCTGGGCTTTGCCCGCAACCGCAACTCGCACCGCTTTGACTGGGGCCTGCTGTTCAAGTCGCTGCTGCTGGCGGTTATCCTGTTTGCCAGCATGTATCTGGTAACCTTCCTGTGCCAGATCCTGTTCGGCCTTGACCTGCGCTTTGTATGGCCGTTCTTCCGCGGCTTTACGCTGGACAGAGTAATTCAGTTCGGAGTATACCTGCCGATCTACATTCTCTATTTCATCCTGGCCAATTCGCGCATCATTGCCCAGATGCCGACCAGGGCAACGAGCAGAAAGGGCATACTGGCCTTTTTGAGCAACTGGATCGTCGTCGCGCTGGGCATGATCGGCGGAATCCTGCTGATCGCCGCGCTGGAATACATCCCCTTCTTTGCCGATCTGGGACCGGGAGCTGACCTGCTGTTCGGATCCACCTTCGGCGGACCGTTCATGTCGCTGATGATCGTTCTGGCGCCGCAGCTGCTGGTATTCAGCGTTCTGGCCACCTACTTCTACCGCCGTACCGGAAGCGTCTTTCTGGGCGCCATCCTGGTAGCCATGCTGGCCTGCTGGATCGTGACCGGCGGTTCGGCAATGCTGTAAATGCTAAGAGCTGAGGTACTGAATGTACCTCAGCTTTTCCTGATGTGCTAAGATAGGATGGCAAGGGAGGCGAGAGCATATGAGACTGCTGTTTGAGATGGACGCTGGCAACTATGGCCAGTGTACGCATGATCATGTCCGTGATTCCGCCAGATCCATCATAATCAGAGAAGGGCGCATTGCCATGGTCCACTCCCTGAGATATGACTATTACAAATTTCCCGGCGGCGGGATCAGAAAGGGTGAGGAACCCGCAGAGGCGATGATCAGGGAAACCCGTGAAGAAGCCGGACTGACGGTAATCCCGGAAACGATCCGCGAATATGGCTACGTTCACCGCATCGAAAAGAGCATCAGTGATCCTGCTGAGTGCTTCATTCAGGATAACTACTATTATCTGTGCGCTGCTCAGGAGCAGGGAGTTTCCCAGGATCTTGATGATTATGAGGCAAGAGAAGGCTATACCCTGGAATTTGTTGAAGCGGATACGGCCATCCTGAAGAACCGCAGCGTCGACAAGACGCCTTACAGCCCGCTGATGTTTGAGAGGGAGGCACTGGTTCTGGAAATGCTTAAGTCGGAAGGCTTCCTATAATATTGTATAAGCGAAACGCCCTGAAACAGGGCGTTTAACATTACTGGACGATTTTGAAAAAAATCACTTGAAAGTGCTTGACAGTCATATGAACCTCTGTTATAATCAAATTACCATAAAGGAGGTGCTGAATATGCTGTTCTTATTATCACTGGATATTCTCTTCAGCATCGTCTTATCGATAGTCGCGCTGATACTGAGATTATTCGTTACCGTCTGTGTTATTGTCGGTGTGGTCTACATCTTCAGATACCTGACCGGCAGAATCAATTAAGCAGGAGATTGTTTAATATGTTAAGTAAGCTGATCCCCGGAACTTCGATTGAATACGCTAAGGAAAATGACGCTGAATCAGTATTCCGGCCGCTATTGGCCATTACCGGCGGACTGTCACTGTCGCAGATATGCGCGATAGCCGATCTGCAGCCGTCAACGATTCAGAACTGGGTGAAGAGAGGCTTTGTCCCTCATCCGGAAAACAAAAAGTACACGGAAAGACATCTGTTCCGCATACTGCTGATCTCAGCGCTCAGAGACGGCATGAACATAGAGGATATCGGTGAACTAATGATCCTGATCAACGGTGACGCCGATGATGAAAGTGATGATATCATCTCTGAGGAAAGACTCTATGACTATTTCTGTCAGGCCGTCAGGTCGCTTGACCGGCAGTCATTCAATGAGAAGGAAATCGATGAAGTGCTGAAAGCCGTGCTGTCAGAGCAGGCTGATGAAACCGGAAGGCTGGCTCTGGCCCTGAAAGTCATGGTTTACGGCTACATCAGCGGGATCTGTCAGAAAAACGTCAATGATAATCTGGACCTGCTGAAGAATAAATAATGATAGGAGGTGTGGAAATGATCTTTGCATTCATCATTATGTACGTATTGTTAAGAAGCCTGCGTCCCTACGGCTATTATGGCTACAGATACCCGCGCCATTACCGCCGTCCGCTGTTCTTCTCACCGTGGATGTTCGCTCCGCGCCCGCCCATGGGAGGCAGAGGCCCGGGAATGGGCCGCCATCATCCCAGAGGTCCGTTCGGATTCTAAGGAGGCGTAATGCCAATGAATAACGAGAAGATCTATGAAAGCATCGGATCTTCAACCAGCGATGACTGGATGGAGAGAGAAAGACGCTATGAAGCTAGACATTCCCCATGGGATCTGGACGACAACGCATCCTATCTGGACGAAGAGCACCGCAAGCACTGCGAAGCCCGGGAAGTCAGAAGGAAGCATGAAGAAAGCTGTGAAGTAGAACATCCTGATTACCAAGAGTATCAGAAGACCGCAAACCGGCCTGCCGCCAGTCAATGGCAGACACTGAAAATGCCCGAGAAGGCTGAACTGCCGGCTTTTGATGAAAAGGTCGCCAAATGGATCGCCTTCATCGTCTTCATTCTTATGGTATTCTTCGTAAATATATTTATGAATTAACTGGAGGAAAAGTAAATGGATCGCATTGTAAACATCATTATCTGGGCAGTAATCGTAATCGTGATACTGGGCATACTGCTGAGCAACATCTGCATCGTCCCGCAGGGCAGCGCCTGGGTCATTGAGACCCTGGGCAAGTACGCCGGGACCTGGGG
>JAGAFL010000038.1:0-2798 GCA_017612595.1 Erysipelotrichaceae bacterium
CCCATCATCACGTGATCGCCGATATAGACATGGCCGTCATCGACCAGAGTCAGGTTGGAGTTGGCATAGATGAAGGAACCGAAGTGGGCGTGATGACCGCCGAAGTTGGCGTGGAAGGGCAGTTCGATGTAGACCCACTGTCCGCACTCGGCAAACACTTCCTTCATGTAGGCTTCCTTCTCTTTCATCTGGGAAGGCTTGAGCTGGTTGAAGGCCCACAGCTTGTCCTGCAGGGGCACCTGCTCCCTGATTATTTCCTCATCGCCGGGATCGTACAGCATCCCGGCCTTCATTTTCTCCAGTTCAGTCATTTTCCTTTCCATCTCAGAGCGCCTCCTTCATTTTCCGATACTGATGCAGCGCAATTACGGTAAGCAGAATGGTCATCAGCGTCGAGATGACATCGGAGATCGGCTGGGCGTAAGCCAGACCGTCAGCCTGTAACAAGCCATTCAATACGATGGCCAGGGGAATGTAGACCAGTCCCTGACGGGAGGCGTTGACGATGAAGGAGGCCAGGCTCTTGCCCATGGCCTGCAGGCAGTTGACCAATACATAGTAGACGCCAAACAGGAAGTCGGTCACCATCAGGATCTTGAAGAAGTGCAGACCCAGGATGAACTCCTCACTCTCCCTGGAAGATAGGAAGGCGTTGATGATGGCGGAAGAGCCCAGATAACAGATCGCCTGACAGACGATGCCCAATATCAGTGAATAGATCAGCGAGTATTTCAGATACTTCAAAAGCTTTTCCCGGTTGCCGGAACCGAAACTGTAGCCTAATAGCGGCGCCACGCCCTGGCCCAAGCCTAAGGCAAAAGTGCTGACGATCATGTTGGCCTTGGTCGCTACCCCATAGCCGGCCACCGCCAGATCGCCATAGGAAGCCATCATGCCGTTGACCACCATCTGGGAGATCGACATCAATAACTGGCCCAAGCAGGCCGGGATGCCGATGGCCAGTACCGAGGTAAAGACCTTCTCGCCCAGGGTAAAGTCCTTAAGGGAAATGGAAAGGGTGCTCTTGCCGCTGAAGAAATGAAGCAGGTAATAGCCGGCGGCTACCAGGTTACCGATGACGGTCGCCACGGCGGCGCCGACCACGCCCATCTTCATTGACAGGATCAGTAACGGGTCCAAGACGACGTTAAGCAGGTTGCCGATCAGCTGGCCCATCATCGCCTTGGATGACTGGCCTTCCGCTCTTAAGACGTTGGTAAAGCAGTTGGAGATCAGCGAGAACGGCCCGCACAGAGCGGCAATTCGCAGATAGGAAGAAGCGTAGGGATAGACATCCTCGCTGGCGCCCATCGCCGTCAGCATCGGCCGTAAGAAAGTCACTAACAGCACCGATGCTAAAGTTCCAGCAAATACGCAGCCCCACAGGCAGAAGGAAGACACCTTGCGGGCGTAGTCCCTTCTTCCTTCGCCAAAGGCCCGGGAAATGACCGAGGTGCCGCCCATGCCGAAAACGGTGCCTAAGGCGGAGTAGATCAGAAACACCGGGGTGGTCAGGGCCACTGAGGCGATCTGAATGGGGTCGTTGGTCTTGCCGACGAAGAAGGTGTCGGCCAGGTTATAGATCAGTATCATCAGCATGGCCGCAATCGCCGGGATGGCGTTGGTCAATATTGCCCTGGTTACGGGCATGCTGTCATATCTGTTCATGTCATTTTTCTGTGTCATAATAAATCCTCTTTTCAGCTGATGATCAGCTCACTGGTCTTTTCCAGAAAGTCCAGGTTGGCGGATACCGTGATGACGATTTTGCCCTCTCTTGCCAGCTGGCGGTAGAGTTCACCGCTGTGATGCTGCTCGGCGGGCTGGTAGGTATCCTCCAGGTCAAAAAACAGGGCGATGTCGGGATCGAGGGAAAGCCACTTGGCCACCGCCAGCTGCCGTAGCAGCGGTTCAGTGATGCCGTAACAGTTCTTCCGCTCGATCAAAGGCAGGCATTGAGAGAGGTATTCGTATTTCTGACATACCTCACGGTAGATGTAGCGGTCAATGCGCTCATTGACCAGTAACGGGCTGTACTTACGGCCGGAGACCATGACGACGTTACTGACGGGAGAAAGGTTGAGAAACAGTTCCCTGAGATAGTCATTGCCGATGATCACCGCCTTATGGCGGAGAAAGTCCTGTTGGTTGCTGACAGTAATCGGCTCACCGTTTAACTCCAGCTTACACCGGCTGCTTAAATGCTGAGCCAGCTGCTTCCAATCGGACGGTATTCTTAAGGAGGGATCGTAGATGCCGATGCGCTGACCGGAAGAGAAGACCAGATCGCCTTCCTGACGGCTGACTTTCAGCGTCAGCTTCTGATCGCTCAGGGGCGGCAGAACGGTTCCCATTCTTTCTTCCCGGCGGCCGCTGACGGCCAGTTCGACCTGCGGCCGGTTGAACAGCCCTTCCGGTGTCTGGGGATGAAAGACATATGAGATCTTTCCGTGACGGAAGGTGATGATGCGGTCAGCCAGGGTTTCCACCTGGGGAAAGTATTCGTCGATCACTAAGACGATGGCTACCCCCAGCTGCTTGACCTTTCTTAACAGCTCGGCCGTCTGTTTTATTTCGGCCGGTTCCAGACCCTGAAACACCCGGTCCAGCAACAGACACTTGCTGCCGGCAAACAGGGCTCTGACGATGGCGAACTGCACTCTTTCCCGAGCACTCAGATCAGCCTTGGACTTACTGACATCGAGGTGCCAGTCTTCAATGCCCAGTTCTTTAACCAGTTCTTCAAAGCGTCCGGTTATCGCGGCGGTGTCAACGACGGCGTAGAGACTCTGCTGGCC
>JAGAFL010000039.1:0-5110 GCA_017612595.1 Erysipelotrichaceae bacterium
CAGAAGACGACTTCCGCTTCCGCATCCTTGACGAGGGGCAGAAGGAGCTCGCAAAGAGCCTTCGCCTCGTCCGGCGTCTTATTCATTTTCCAGTTGCCTGCAACGATCTTTCTTCTCATGGTCTTCTCTCCGTCATGCTTTCACTTCTCATCCGCAGCTTCGACGCCCGGAAGGACCTTGCCTTCCAGATACTCGAGGGACGCGCCGCCGCCGGTGGAGATGTGGCTGACCTTGTCGGCAAAGCCGAGCTGGTTGATGGCCGCCGCGCTGTCGCCGCCGCCGATGACCGTGATGGCGTCCGTTTCCGCAAGCGCCTGTGCAATAGCCTTCGTGCCGCGGGCAAGGATCGGGTTCTCGAACACACCCATCGGGCCGTTCCAGACGACCGTCTTGGCGTTGCGGACTTCATCCGCGAACAGCTTCGCGGTTTCGGGGCCGATGTCAAGGCCGTGCTCATGGCCTTCCATCTCACCGCACTTCACGACCTTGGTCTCGATCTCAGCATCGATCGGATCCGGGAAGCTGTCAGCGATCACGGTATCAACCGGTAACAGCAGCTTCTTGCCCAGATCGGCAGCCTTCTTGATCATTTCGCCGCAGTATTCGATCTGTTCGGGGTCGACCAGTGATTCGCCGACTTCCTTGCCCTGAGCCTTCAGGAAGGTGTAGGCCATGCCGCCGCCGATGATCAGGGTATCGCATTTCTCCAGCAGATTGTTGATGACCTTCAGCTTGTCAGCGATCTTGGCGCCGCCTAAGATACCGACAAACGGACGGACCGGGTTCTCCACGGCATCGCCCAGGAACTTGAGTTCCTTTTCGACCAGGAAGCCGACAGCGCTGGGCAGGTAGTCTGCCAGACCGACGGTTGAGGCGTGGGCTCTGTGAACGGAACCGAAGGCATCGGAGACAAACAGGTCGCCCAATGATGCCCAGTACTTGGCCAAATCGGGATCGTTCTTGGATTCGCCCTTTTCATAACGGGTGTTCTGAACCAGCACGATGGAACCGACTTCCATGTTCTTAACGGCTTCCTCAAGCTCTTCGCCTCTGGTTACCGGGACGAAGTCCACCGGGCAGTTGACCAGTTCAGCCAGCCTGGCGGCTACGGGAGCCATGTTGTTCTTCTTCTTGCCTTCTTCGCACTTGACAGGATCCTTGTGGTCGATCTTGCCCAGGTGTGAGAACAGGACTACCTTGGCGTTGTGATCAACCAGGTAGTTGATGGTCGGCAGAGCCTTAACGATGCGGGTGTCGTCGGTGATCTCACCGGACTTGATCGGTACGTTGAAATCTACTCTGACCAATACGGTTTTCTGATTTACATCTAAATCTCTTACAGTACGTTTAGACATGATTTGTCCTCCTGATATTCCAAGAGAATTATACCACTTTTATTCTCTTTAAATGAATATACTTGCACGAAATAATCGCATTTGCCGGCTCCTGCCTTCTTTATCCTTTGGCGTTTGGTCCGGGATGCTTTATAATTAAGGAAGAGTGAAAACGCGCAGACAGAATCATCGCATCATGGAGGTGAGGGCATGTTGACTGATATTGAGATCGCCCAGGCATGTGAAAAGAAGAAGATCACCGAGATCGCCGCTGATCTCGGCATCCCCGAAGAAAGCGTCGAGCTTTACGGCAATTACAAGGCCAAGATCGACTATAAGCTGCTGAAGCAGCTGGCAGACAGGCCCAACGGCAAGCTGGTGCTGGTCACCGCCATCAACCCCACCCCGGCCGGCGAAGGCAAGACGACCACGACGGTCGGTCTGGCTGACGCCTTAAGACAGCTGGGAAAGAAGTCCGTCGTCGCCCTCAGAGAGCCTTCTCTGGGCCCGGTGTTCGGCATCAAGGGCGGCGCTGCCGGCGGCGGCTATGCCCAGGTCGTGCCGATGGAAGACATCAACCTGCACTTCACCGGTGACTTCCATGCCATCGGCGCCGCCAACAACCTGCTGGCTGCCATGCTGGACAACCATATCCAGCAGGGCAACGCCCTCAACATCGACCCCAGACGGATAACCTGGCGGCGGGCAGTAGACATGAACGACCGCCAGCTGCGCAACATCGTCGACGGCTTAGGCGCCCGCACGGACGGAACCCCGCGGCAGGACGGCTTTGACATTACCGTCGCCTCGGAAGTCATGGCGGTGCTCTGCCTGGCTGACGGGATTACTGATCTGAAGGAAAGGCTGGCCCGCATCGTGGTCGGCTACACATATGACAACCAGCCGGTGACAGCCGGCGACCTGAAGGCCCAGGGCGCCATGGCGGCGCTGCTCAAGGATGCCCTGAAGCCCAATCTGGTTCAGACCCTTGAACATACTCCGGCCTTCATTCACGGCGGACCGTTTGCCAACATCGCCCATGGATGCAACTCCGTGACCGCCACCCGCATGGCTTTGAAGCTGGGTGAATACGCCGTTACCGAAGCCGGCTTCGGCGCCGACCTGGGTGCCGAGAAATTCCTGGACATCAAGTGCCGCATGGCTGACTTGAAACCCGACGCCGTGGTCATCGTGGCCACCGTCCGGGCTCTCAAGCATCACGGCGGTCTGGCCAAGAGCGAACTGGCCAATGAGGACCTGCAGGCTTTGGAAAGAGGCCTGCCGAATCTGCTTCAGCACGTCGACAACATCACCAACGTCTTCCATCTGCCCTGCGTGGTCGCCATCAACCGCTTCCCGACAGACAGCGAAGCCGAACTGAAGCTGATCGAAGACAGATGCCGCAAGCTCGGCGTCAACGTCGCCCTGAGCGAAGTCTGGGCCAAAGGCGGCAACGGCGGCAAAGCCCTGGCTGAGGAAGTCATCAGACTGTGCGGGCAGAAAAACAGCTTTACATATTCCTATGATCTGGATCTTTCCATCATGGACAAGCTTAATGCCATTGCGGCCAGGATCTATCACGCCGACGGCGTTGACCTGGTCGGCTCAGCTGTAAAGCAGCTGAAGCAGCTTGAGGAACTTGGCTACGGCGGCTTGCCCATCTGCATGGCCAAGACCCAGTACTCCTTCACCGATGATCCCGCCAAGCTGGGCGCTCCCAAGGATTTCCGGATCACGGTGCGCAATCTCAAGGTTTCCGCCGGCGCCGGCTTCATTGTCGCGCTGACCGGCGAGATCATGACCATGCCGGGCCTGCCCAAGGTGCCGGCGGCCGAAAAGATCGACGTCGATGAAAACGGCGTGATCACCGGACTGTTCTGAAATGAGATGATGAAAATGCTGGACAACAATCTGAGAGAATTCACCGAAGCGCTGGCTTCCAGCCAGCCGGTTCCCGGCGGCGGCGGGGCTTCTTCCCTGGCCGGTTGCCTGGCCGCTGCCCTGGCCTGCATGGTCGGCAATCTGACCGTCGGCAAGAAGAAATACGAAGACAGCGAAGAAGAAATGAAGCAGCTGATCGCCCGCGCTGACCAGCTGCGTCTTGACCTGCTGGAAGGCATCGAGAAGGATGCCGAAGCCTTTTATCCGCTTTCACAGGCCTATCGCATGAATAAGGACGACATCCGCCGCAACGACATCCTGGAGACCTGCCTGGCCAACGCCGCACACGCTCCGGCAGAGATCCTGAGCAAGGTCTCGGAAGTAATTGACGTTCTGGAAGCCATGCTTCCCATTTCCAGCAGGCTGGCCATTTCCGACATTGCCACGGCAGCTGTGCTGGCTGAAGCCTCTCTGAAGGGCGCCGCCGTCAATGTGCGCGTCAATACCGCCCTGATGCAGAACCGCCAGATCGCGGAAAGCCTCGATCAGGCGGTTGAGGAGCTGGTTTCCGTCTACAGCGTAAAGGCGGAAAACCTCTTCCGTCAGGTAATGGAAAGGATGTGACCGGATGGCTAACATTCTCTATGGCGCTCCTGTTGCTCAGGCAATCAATGAAAGAACGGCTGGCATCGTAAGGAAACTGGCCGCCGTGAACATCGTTCCGACGCTGGCCATCGTCAGGCTGGGCGAAAACGCCGATGACATCGCCTATGAAAAAGGCGCAATAAAGCGCTGCGAATCTCTGGGCATGAAGGTCATTACCGTTACCATGAAGGATGATGTCAGCGCTGAGGAATTCTATGAAAGGCTGAAGACCCTCAATGACGATCCGGCGATCCACGGCATCCTGCTGTTCCGCCCGCTGCCCTGGCACATCAATGAAGACACCGCCCGCAATCTCATTTCCCCGCAGAAGGATCTGGACGGCTGCTGCGACCTGTCCCTGGCCGCTCTGCTTACCGGCAAGGGCGACGGCTTCGCTCCCGCTACCGCGCAGGCGGTCGTGGAAATGCTGGAATATTACCAAATTCCCGTAAAGGGAGCCCGGACTGCCGTCCTGGGGCGTTCCCTGGTCATCGGCAAACCGGTCGCGCTGCTGCTGCTGAACCGCCACGCCACGGTCACCATCTGCCACACCAGAACGGCAAACCTGCAGGAGATCTGCCGGGAAAGCGACATCATCGTGGCCGCCACCGGGCAGATGGAATCGCTGAACCGCCGCTACTTCCGCGCCGGGCAGACCGTCATCGACGTGGGCATCAGCTATAACGAGAAGAAACAGAAACTCTGCGGAGATGTCCTCTATGAGGAAGTTGAACCGCTGGTCGATAACATCACTCCCGTGCCCAAGGGCGTGGGCAGCGTAACCACCGCCGTGCTGGCCAATCATCTGGCTTTGGCGGCTGAAAGGACAATCAGCCATGAATAAGACCAAAAGACTGACAACGACAGCCATGCTCATCGCTCTCTATGTGGTGCTGAGCATACTGACCCCGATAAAGCTGCAGAACTTCAAGTTCACCTTTGAGGCTCTGCCGATCCTCATTGGCGCTCTCTTGGGCGGACCGACCGATGGCCTGATCATCGGCGCCCTCGGCAGCTTCATCTACCAGCTGTTCTTCTCCGGTTATGGAATTACCGTGACCACGCCGCTGTGGATCCTGCCCCACGCCGCCAGCGGACTGCTGGTCGGCTTATACGCAAAAAAGACCGATTACAATTACAGCATGACCTCGGTAGTCATCATCGCCATTCTCAGCGCCCTGCTGGTAACGGCGCTGAACACCCTGGCGCTGTACATTGACTCCAGGGTCTTCGGCTACTACAGCAGGCAG
>JAGAFL010000040.1:0-4465 GCA_017612595.1 Erysipelotrichaceae bacterium
ACTCTCACAGAAAGGCATCCGGGTAATCGCCACCGCCATGTTCACCTATGAGCAGGCCTACATGGCCGCGGTAGCCGGCTGCTACGCCATCTCGCCTTTCCTGGGCCGGGGCAACAAGGCCGGCTATGACATGTGCGAGACCATCCGCAACATCCGCGCTCTCTACGACCGCATTGAAGGACCGGTGCCGGAACTGCTGGCTGCCTCAATTCATGATACCGGGGAAGCCAAGGCCGCCTTTCTGGCCGGAGCTGACGCCGTAGCCTGTCCGCTGTCCGTCCTGAAGGAAATGTGCTGCGACCCCTGCAGCCGGGAGACTGAAGAAGCCTTCGGCGCGGCCTTCGCTCAGATCAGCGGTGAGGATGCATCCTATCTCAACCTGAAGAATGCCGGCGGGGATTATCAGGAATAACCCGCAGTAAACCTGAAGCGGCTGATGATCAGCCGCTTTTTTTGTCATTGAGTCCTCACCCGGACACTTCATGCCATGCCTGAGCTGATGATCCGCACGTAAAAGGCAGAGGATCGCTCCTCTGCCTTCGTTTTTCATTATCCGGTTAATGCTTCTGCAGATACCTGATCACGCTGTTGGCCGCGATGGCGCCGTCGTTGGTAGCCGTGACCACCTGCCGCAGATCCTTCCTGCAGACATCTCCGGCCCCGTAGATGCCCGGGTGGGAGGTGGACATGTCACTGCCAACCAGCAGGTAGCCCTGCTCATCCAGCAGGCTCTTATCGAGGAAGGAGGTGGAAGGCTCAGCCCCGATGTAGGGGAAGATGCCTGCGCAGCTGATCTTCTTCAGACTGCCGTCCTCGACGCTCTTGAGCACGATGCCGGTTATCCTGTCGTCTTCGATCACCAGGCTCTCCGGCAGATGCTTATAGATAATCTCGATCTTCTCATTGGCCTTTACCCGGTCGACCACGCCGGCCTCTGCCCGGAACTGGTCGCGTCTGATGACGATGTAGACCTTATTGACCAGCGAGGTCAGATACAGGGATTCCTCCAGGGCGCTGTTGCCCCCGCCGATCACGACGACGTCCTGATTGCGGTAGAAGGCCCCGTCGCAGACCGCGCAGTAGGAAATGCCCCGGCCGGTAAAGCGCTGGGCTTCCGGAATGTCCAGTTCCCGCTCCCTGGTGCCGGTAGCGACGATGACGGCCCGGCCGCGCAGCACCCGGCCGCCCGCCAGTCTGACGATCTTATTTTCGCCGTCATCTTCGACGGCTTCGACGGTCCCGCTTTCCAGCTGGGCGCCGAAGCTCAGACCGTGCTCCATCAGTTCGATGGCCAGATCAACGCCGGCGATCTTCTTAATGCCGGGATAGTTTTCGATTTCATAGGTCTTGACCAGCTTGCCGCCGGGAGCGCCTTCCTCAACGACCGCCGCCGTCAGGTTGGCTCTGGTGGCGTAGATGGCCGCCGTCAGGCCGGCCGGGCCGGCGCCGATGATGATCACATCAAATTGCTTGTCCATCTGTGGTCCTCCCTGAGGATGTCGATGATCTCGCCGAGATCATGAATGAGCTTATTGGGCCGGGCATCTTCAAGTGCCTGCTGGCGGATGGGATTGCTGCAGTAGGCAATCGAGTAGACGCCGGCATTCTGGGCGGCTTTGACGTCGCTGACGACGTCGCCGACATAGACGGCGTTGTCCAGCCGTCCGTGCAGCCGCTGATAGCCCTTGACGATGACTTCCTTGTCCGGCTTGGGATTCTCGATCTCCTCCACCCCGACGATCACGCTGAAGTAATCGTCCAGGCCGGCGGCCTGCAGGCCGAGTCTGATGATCTCGGTGGTCTTGGAGGAGGCGATGCCGTAGCGGTAGCCGTTGTCCTTCAGGTAATCCAGCATTTCCCTGGCATGCGGGAAGGCCTTGACCAGCGTCTTCTGCATCTGGCGGTTATGAACGCGGTACTTCTCCACCAGGGCTTCCACGTCCTCATCCGGCAGATACTTTCTGAAGGTCTGCTGGAGGGTCGGGCCCATGAAGTCGGCCTTTTCCTCATCCGTGAACTCTCTGTCCGGCAGATACTCCTTGAAGACATGCAGGAAGGATGCCTCGATGGCCGGACGGGTATCCAGCAGGGTGCCGTCCAGATCGAAGATGACGACCGGCTTGTCGCGGTCGATCAGCTTGCTGAAAAGGCCCAGCAGACCGGCGATGCCGATGATCATGAAGGCGGCCGAGATGAGCTGGGCAACCTTCAGGCTGCCGATCATCAGGGAGTCCGTCCGCCTCGATTCGATCCAGAAGCGGATGGCGCCGTACCAGGCCATGTAGGCGAAGACGCCGCAGCCGCGGGTGGTCTTGGAGGTGCGGCGGTAGATCTGGATCAGGATGAAGCCGATCAGACACAGCGTGCTCTCAAAGAAGAACATCGGCTCGCGGTAAGCGCCGTTGATGTACATTCCCTCCTTCAGGAAGGAGAGGATGCCGTTGTAGAAGCTTTCATCGACGATCTCGCCGAAGCACTCCTGGTTGGCGAAGTTGCCCCAGCGGCCCAGGCACTGACCGATCAGCACCCAGGGCAGAACGATGTCGGCCAGATGCCAGAAGGAGAAGTTCTTCGCCTTGCAGTAAACAAGGACAAACAGCAGACCGGCGAAGACGCCGCCGTGAATGGCCAGACCCCCGTCCCAGATCTCAAAAATGCTGATCGGGTTGGAGAAGTAGCCCTTGGCGTCGTAGAACAGGCAGTACCATAAGCGGGCGCCTAGGATGCCGAAGGCCAGGGCGCCGATGAAGATGTCGTCAAAGATCTCACCGTCATAGCCGGCCTTCTTGCCCTGGCGCTGGGCGCCCAGGTAAGCCAGAACGGCACCGGTGAGTATGCACACTGCGTACCAGCGGATCTCAATGCCTTCGCCGATGCGCAGGAAGATCTCTCTGCTTGGGAAAAACGTCATTTCAGTTTTCTCCTTTCTGTCGGTTGATGAGTTCGATCACTCTTTCTTCCAGTTCATTGGAAGAGTTGACCCCGCGGCTGCGCAGGATCTGGTTGGTCACTGCCGTCTCAATGATGACGGCGATGGAGCGGCCTTCGCTGACCGGGATGACCAGCCGGGGGATGTTAACGCCGAAGAAGCTCTCGACCTGCTGCTCGTTATCGAGGTTCAGCCGGTCGTATTCGGTCTCGTCCGACCACCTGTCCAGATCGATGACATAGTCGATCTCGGACTTCTCGGTCGTTGAGGCGATGCCGAACATGCTGGTGACGTTGATGATGCCCACGCCTCTGATCTCCAGCAGGTTGCGCAGGATCTCCGGCGCCTCGCCGGTGATGGAGTTGTGGACGCGGTAAATGTCCACCCGATCGTCAGCCACCAGGATGTGGCCTCTCTTGATCAGTTCCAGGGCGATCTCGCTTTTGCCCAGACCGCTGTCTCCTCTGATCAGCACGCCGCGGCCGAACACCTGCATCAGAACCCCGTGAATGCTCTCGATGGGGGCGAAGAATTCCTCCAGGAAGGAGACGATCTCCACGACCAGGGAATTGGTCGGGGCATAGGAGGAGAAGACCGGGAAGTTCTTCTGATAGGCGATCTCCCTCAGAATCGGCGGGCAGTCCATGTCCCGGGATATCAGGATCATGGGAACCGGATCGCCGGTCAGGTAGTCGAATACCTTGCGCTGGGCTTCCTCGCTCATGGTGTGGATGTAGTTCATTTCCTTCTCGCCGATGACCACGATGCGCTTGCTGGCCTTCTCATCAAGATAGCCGGCCAGTTCAAGACCGGGACGGTTGGTATTGGCGTCCCTGATCTCCCGGTTCAGCGATTCATCATTGCCGACGATCTGGCGGTATCCGAAATACTCCCAGACGTCGCGGACGGTTACGGTCTTATGCATCTTCAGCCTCCTTCTGACGGGCAAACACCTTCTTCAGGTACTGCCCCGTATAGCTTTCCTTTACTTCACTTACTTCCCTGGGCGTGCCGCAGGCGACCAGCGTGCCGCCGTCATCGCCGCCGTCCGGTCCCAGGTCGATAATGTAGTCAGCGTTCTTGATCACATCGAGGTTATGCTCGATGACCAGCACGGTGTCGCCGTGATCAACCAGCTTATGCAGGACGTTGAGCAGTTTCCTGACGTCATGCATGTGCAGGCCGGTGGTCGGCTCGTCGAGGATGAACATCGTCTTGCCGGTGGCCTTCCTCTGCAGTTCGCTGGCCAGCTTTACCCTTTGGGCCTCACCGCCGGAAATGGTCACGGCGGACTGGCCGACCTTCATGTAGCCCAGGCCGACATCCAGCAGGGTCTGCAGCTTGGTCTTGATCTTCGGAATGTTGATGAACAGGTCATAGGCCTCTTCAATGGTCATCTCCAGCACGTCGGAGATGTTCTTGCCCTTGTAGGTGACCTGCAGGGTCTCCTCGTTGTAGCGCTTGCCCTTGCAGACGTCGCAGGGCACGTAGACGTCAGGCAGGAAATTCATGCTTATCCGCTTGACGCCGTCTCCC
>JAGAFL010000041.1:0-13466 GCA_017612595.1 Erysipelotrichaceae bacterium
GGAAACCGCCATTGAGGACTACATCTACGGTGACGGCCAGCTGGAGTTTTTGACCGGTGAGGCCATCGGCCAGACACACCGCTACGAGGAAGGACTTGAGGAGTATCTCCGTTTCCTGCAGTCCCATTTCCCCAGCGACCTGTACGGCTATAACATCATCATTGACTGCGCCAACGGCTCCGCCAGCGTAACGGCGGAAAGGATGCTGAAGCGTCTCAACGCCAATGTGACCGTTTTGGCCAATGAGCCCAACGGCTTCAACATCAACCGCGGCTGCGGTTCGACCCACATTGAGAACCTGGTCGCCGCCGTCAGGGAAGGCCATTACGACATCGGCCTGGCCTTTGACGGTGACGCCGACCGGCTGATCGCCGTCGCTTCCGACGGCGCCGTAGTCGATGGCGACAAGATCATCTTCTGCTGCGGCAGGTACCTGAAGGAGCGCGGCCTGCTGGATAACGGCAAGGTCGTTACCACGGTCATGGCCAACCTCGGTCTGTTCAAGGTTCTGGACCGCTACGGGATCGGCTATGAGAAGACCCAGGTCGGCGACAAGTACGTCTATGACTGCATGTGCCGCAACGGCTACGTGCTGGGCGGCGAGCAGTCCGGACACATCATCCTGTCCCGCCACGCCACCACCGGCGACGGTCTGATGACCGCCCTGCAGCTGCTGGAGATCATGAAGGCGGAAGATAAGACACTTAACGAACTGACTGACGAGCTGCAGGTGTTCCCGCAGCTGCTGGTCAACCTGGAAGTCAAGGACAAGGAAGCCGTCATGAAGGATGAGGACGTGCTGGCCAAGTGCCGCCAGGTTGAGGAAGTCCTGGCCGGCGAAGGCCGGGTTTTGGTCAGGTGCTCGGGAACCGAGCCGCTGGTAAGGGTAATGACCGAAGCCAGGACGGATGAGATCTGCAGAAAGTATGTCGATGAGATCATCGAAGTCATAAAGAACAAAGGATATTAGAAAGCCGCTGATGATTCAGGGCTTTTGAAGCGTTAGGATTATGATCAGTTACGATTTGAAAAAGATCAGTGAAACAGTCAACGGCACGTTGCTCGGCGATCCCGAGGTGCGCATTAAAGGCGTCCACTTCGACTCCCGCGCCGCCCGGGAAGGCATGCTGTTTGCCCCGATCATCGGCGAAAAGGTCGACGGACACAGCTTTGTGGCCGACCTGCTCAAGAAGGGCATTGCGGCATCTTTCTGGCAGAAGGATGACCCCCTGCCGGTTCCCGAAGGCAACATCATCATCGTCGATGACGTCCAGACAGCTTTACAGGCTCTGGCGGCCGATTACCGCCGCACGCTGAGCTGTCATTTCATCGGCGTGACCGGCTCTTCCGGCAAGACCTCGACCAAGGACATCGTTTCCAGCGTGGTCAGCCGCAAATACCGCACCTGCAAGACCTTCGGCAACCAGAACAACGATCTGGGCGTACCGCTGACGGTCATGAATGTCGATGACGACGCGGAATATGTGGTCGCCGAGATGGGCATCAATGACATCGGCGTCATGGACCGCCTGGTCACCATGGTCCAGCCGGAGATCACCGTCATCTCCTCCATCGGTCCCGCCCACATTGCCCAGCTGGGCTCCATGGACGGCATCGTGGAGCAGAAGTGTTTGATCAACCGCGATCTGGGTGACGGTCAGTGTTTCTACAACCAGCACTCCTACGGCCTGAAGGAGCATCTGCAGTCCCTGAATCTGCATAACCGTCCCATCGGTTACGGCTTTGAGGAGGACTGCGACATCCGGGCTGAGGACTACTGCCTCAATGACGAGGGCACCAGCTTCAGCTGCCGGGGGCGCAGCTACAGCCTGCCGATCCTGGGCCGCCATCAGGTGCTCAACGCCCTGGCAGCCATCGGCATCGGCGAAAAGCTGGGCATTGAATACGAGCAGATCAGGGAAGGCCTGGCTTGTGTACAGCTGACGCCGCATAGGCTGCAGCTGAAGAAGATCAGGGATGCCGTCATCATCGACGACTCCTACAACTGCAATCCCTCTTCGCTGGTTGCTTCCCTGCAGATGGTTCGGCAGTACAACCGCTCCTACCACAAGACCGTGGTCATCGGCGACATGCTGGAGCTGGGTGAGACTTCGCCGCAGCTGCACAGCGGCATCGCCGATGAGATCGACTTCCGGCAGTTTGACCAGATCGTTCTGGTCGGCCGGGAAGTGGAAGCCCTGGCGGCCAATCTGGCGTCGCAGGGCATCGCATACCGCCTGTTTACGGATAATGCCGAGGTCCGGCAGTATCTGTTACCATATCTGAAAAAGGGCAACGTGCTGTTCTTCAAGGCCTCTAACGGCATGCACTTTGCCTCACTGATTGACAGTCTGGAGGAATAGAGAATGGAAAATAAGATGATAGCCGTATTATTCGGCGGACAGGCCAATGAACATCCGGTTTCCCTGATGTCGGCGGCCTCGATCCTGCGCAACATGCCGGCCTGGTACGATACTTACCTGGTGGGCATCACCAGAGACGGCCGCTGGTACCATTACACCGGCCCGATCGACGACATCGAAAACGGCAAGTGGGAAGAGAATGAGAACAATGAGGAAGTCATCCTTTCCCCCAATACCGATCATCACGGTTTCTATCAGCCGGCCAGCGGAACGGTCCAGAGAGTTGACGCGGTCTTCCCGGTGCTTCATGGCCGCTATGGCGAAGACGGCACCGTTCAGGGACTCTGCCAGCTCAACGGCATCCCCTTTGTCAGCTGTACGATGACTCCCAGCGCTCTGGTCATGGACAAGCAGTTCACGCACATCGTCTGCGAGAACGCCGGCATTAAGATGGCCAAGTACATGATCTTAAGACGCTTTGAAAACTACGATCTGGAAGAGATGTTCCATGAAGTTGAATACCGGCTGGGATTGCCCTGCTACGTCAAGCCGGTCTGCGAAGGTTCATCCTTCGGAGCCCACAAGGTAAGCAATCTGATGCAGTTTGAGGAATACGTGGCTGATGCCTTCAGCTACGACGACAAGATCCTGATCGAGGAATTCGTCGACGGCTATGAGGTCGGCGCCGGCGTCATGGGCTATGAAGGCAACGTGGAGGCCGGCGAGGTCTTCGAGATCATCGTCTCCTCGGAGATGTACGGCTATGCCGAGAAGTATGACGGCTACAAGACCGTCATCAATACCCCGGCCAAGAGCCTGAGCAGGGAACTGATGGAAAGGATCAAGAGTGAAGCCATCAGGATCTACAGGCTGCTGGACTGCGACCTGTTTGCCCGCGTGGACTTCTTCTACGGCTCCAAGGGCCTGGTCTTCAACGAAGTGAACTCCATTCCCGGATTCACTTCCCACTCGCTCTATCCGGCCAGCTTCAAGGCCGCCGGCATGAGCTACAGCACCATCATTGACAAGCTGATCAAACTGACGCTGGACAGGAAATAAGATGAGCAGATCACGTTGTTATCTGGAATTAGACTGGGAAAACTTCCGGCATAACCTGGCCGGGCTGCAGGCCATTCTGCCTCAGCAGACCGGCATCATCGGCGTCATCAAGGCCGACTACTACGGCCACGGTGACTGGCAGCTGGCGCAGATCATGAGCGAGATGGGCGTCAGCGACTTCTGCGTCGCCGCCCTCAGCGAAGCCGTCAGGCTGAGAGATCTCGGCCTGAAGGGCAGCATGCTGATCCTGGGCTATACCGAGCAGAAGGACTGGATGAAGGCCTATGAGAACGACTGCATCCTGACGCTGGCATCCTATGAGCAGGTTGAAGCCATGAGCAGGTTTGCCCGCAGCTGGGGAATCGTTCTGAAGGTGGAAGTCAAGGTCGATACCGGCATGCACCGCATCGGCATTGATCCGCTGATCAGCGACGAACAGCTCTCGGCGATCTACGCGGATCCCTGCCTGAAGGTAATGGGAACCTATTCACACCTCTGCCGGGCTGACAGCTTTGCCCCGGAGGACATTGAATATACCCATCGCCAGAGAGACGTCTTTGACAGTTTCCTTGCCAGAGTTGCCCAGCTGGGATATGACTGCGGAAGAAGACATCTTTGCGCTTCCAGCGGCATTCTCAACTACCCGGAATTCGTCTACGACTATGTCCGCCCGGGATTCATGCTGCTGGGCTTTACGGTCGGCGAAGTGCATGAGCGCTACCAGCGCCTTCCGGTACTGGGCTGGTACAGCCGCATTGAGATGATCAAGACGGTCGGTGAAGGCGAAGGGCTGTCCTATGGCCACATCTACCGCTGTGAAAAGCCGATGAAGATCGCCACGGTATCCGTCGGCTACGGCGACGGCTATCCCCGCAGGCTGTCCAACCGCGGCTATGTGGTGATCAACGGCCAGAGAGCGCCGATCCGGGGACGGATATGCATGGACCAGATGATGGTCGATGTCTCCGGCATCGACTGCAAGAGAGAGGATCCGGTTACCCTGATCGGAGAAGGCTGCAGCGCCGAAGCCCTGGCGGAGATGAGCGGCACGATCGTCGATGAGATCGTCTGCGACATCAACGGCCGGGTTGAAAGAGTATACAGATAAAGGAAAGTAAGAATATGAAACAGAATTTGGGAAAAGTTAAGCCGATCGATACCGATCTGGTGAAGGACGAAAGAGGACGTCTGATCCTTCTGGATTTCAAGGGTCAGCGCGGTTATCTGATCGATCATGAAGACGAGCGAAAACTCAGCCTGTTTACCTCCCGCCACCTGCTGTCGGTCATGCTGGGCGTCTTTGTCGGCTTCTACGGCAACTGGAAGATCGGCATCGCTCTGGGTCTGCTGCTGGCGGGCGTGATGGAGTATTTCTACCGCAAGCGTTTTCTGCCCTCTCTGCAGACCATTGAATCCAATGATCTGCCTGAAAAGCGGATCCCCCGCTACGTGATCATGGCCAACAAGGACCGCAAGTCGGTCATCATCCTTCTGGTCTGCTCACTGGCTCTGGCGGTCCTGCTGATCCTCAACTGCAATCTGACGATCAGGCAGAACGGCAAGGGAATCACCCATGTCGACAATCTTCTGCTGATCATCGTATCCGTCTGCCTGGCTGTCTACGCCTGCCTGCAGTGCGTCAACGCCGTCAAGGCTCTGGACTATCTGAAGAAGAAGGAAGGTTAACAGGATGCTGGAATTCAAGTTTGATACGCAGCTTCTGATCGCCGGTCACGACCTGGACGAAGACGAGATCCATGACTACATCATGGAGCACTTCCAGGGCGACTGCCTGCTGGCCGTCGGCGATGAGGATCTGATCAAGATCCATTTCCATACCAATGAACCCTGGCAGGTGCTGGAATACTGCGCCTCCCTGGGCGACATCTACGATGTCATCGTTGAGAACATGCAGCGTCAGGCTGACGGGCTGAAGGGCTAACCTTCAGCCTTTCTCCACATAACCGTCACATATGCCGATTATCATCAGAGTACGGAGGTGAGAGCATGGCAAGACTTCTTGTTGTTGACGACGAAGAAAAGATCCGGGAAATGATCCGCAAGTACGCCCGCTTTGAAGGCTACGAAGTCGATGAGGCTTCTGACGGCTTTTCCGCGGTAGAGAAATGCGAGCGCCAGGATTATGACCTGATAATCATGGACGTCATGATGCCCGATCTGGACGGCTTTTCAGCCGTCAAAGCCATCCGCCGCTTCCGGAATACGCCGGTTATCATGCTTTCCGCCCGCGGAGAGGAATATGACCGCATCCATGGCTTTGAAGTCGGCGTTGACGATTATGTCGTCAAGCCTTTCTCAGTCAAGGAACTGATGATGCGCATCGCCGCCATTCTGGCCCGCGGACGCACCCAGAATCAGCCGGCTGGGCAGACAGCGCGCTTTGAAGGCCTGGAGATCGACTATGCCGCCCGCATCGTAAAGATCGACGGGCAGCGCATCGACATGTCCCCCAAGGAATACGAGCTGCTGTTCTTCATGAGCCGCAACAAGAACATGGCCCTCAGCCGGGAGACCCTGCTGACGGAAGTGTGGGGCTATGACTACTATGGCGACGACAGGACGCTTGATACCCACATCAAGCTGCTGCGCCGTTCGCTGGGCGAATATCAGAAATTCATCGTTACCGTCAGAGGGGTAGGTTATCGCTTTGATGCTGAATAATAACGCAAGCAGAGAAAAGAAAACGTCAGGTAAATCAGGTTCCCTTCAGTGGAAACTGTTTTACTATTTCCTGGCTTTCACGGTGGTTTTCATCGCCCTGTTATGGACCCTTCAGGTTCTGACCCTGAACTATTCCTACAAGTCGGCAAGGCTGAATGAGATCATGAAGACCGGCCGGCAGATCCGCCAGCAGCTCGCCGATGATGACGAGGCCGATCTCATCGAAGAGATCCAGGTTGACCGCGATACGGCGCTGATCATCCTTGACGGCGGCAAGGGCAAGCTTTACTCCGCCAATGAAGCCGTCATCGATGATCTCAAGATCCGCTTTGACCTCCGGGAACTCTTTTCGGCGCTCAACAGCAGCGGCGATTCTCCGGAAGTACTGCTTTACGTAAACTCCATGGGCTTTGAGGTCAGCCGCTACCAGGTCATCAGCGGCCGGGCCGACCGTTCCTACTACAACGCCGATGTCCGGGCGATCATCTACATGAGCACCACCCGCAACGAAGACGGCCGGCAGATCGATCTGATGGTCATCAGCTCGATCGTTCCCGTGGAGGCGACGGTATCGACCATCCGTTCTCAGCTGGTGATGATCACCGTCATCCTGCTGGCGGTAAGCCTGTTATTGGCCTTTGTCTCCGCCCGCAACATTTCCCGTCCGATAGGCGAGATCAATGCGAAGGCCAGAGAGCTGGCGGAAGGCAATTACGACACGGACTTCAATGCCCGGGGCTACCGGGAGATCGAGGAGCTTTCCGGAACACTTGACGAGATGGCCAGGGAACTGGGCAAGGCGGATAAGATGCAGAAGGAACTGATCGCCAACGTCTCCCACGACCTGCGCACGCCGCTGACCATGATCTCCGGCTATGGCGAACTCATCAGAGACATTCCGGAAGAGAACACGCCGGAAAACGTGCAGATCATCATCGATGAAGCCAACCGGCTGACCTCGCTGGTCAACAACATGCTGGACATCTCCAAGCTGCAGTCCGGAAACGAACAGCTGAATCTGAGCATCCTCAACTGCGAAGACCTGGTCTACGGCGTGGTAAACAGCTACCAGATGCTGGAGGCGCAGGGCTACCGGATCGAAGTGGAGACAACGGAGGAAAGCTGCTATATCGAGGCTGACCAGACGCGGATCCAGCAGGTTCTCCACAACCTGATCAACAATGCCCTGAACCACTGCGGTCAGGACAGGCTGGTCATCATCCGCTACCGCCGGGAAGACGCCTTCGTCCGCTTTGACGTCATCGATCACGGCGAGGGGATCGCTGAAGAGGAACTCGACAAGATATGGCAGCGGTATTATAAGGCCGGCAGTAACAGGCGCTTTGTGGCCGGCAGCGGCATCGGCCTGTCGATCGTCAGCACGATCCTGGACATGCACAGCGCCCAGTACGGCGTCAGCTCAAAGCTCAATGAAGGATCAGACTTCTACTTCCGCATCAAATGTGTGGAAAACGAGGAGAGCAGATAGTAGAATTAGTTTCGGAGGAATATGAAATGACAGAATGCAATCACGACTGTTCCAGCTGCGCGGCGAACTGCGGTTCCCGCACCCAGCCACAGGACTTTTCCATAAATGTAAATGAGAATTCATCGGTAAAGAAGGTCATCGGCATCGTTTCCGGCAAGGGCGGAGTGGGCAAGAGTCTGGTAACTTCCCTTTTGGCCTGCGCCAGCCAGAGAGCCGGAAAGAAGACCGCCATCCTGGACGGCGACATTACCGGTCCGTCAATTGCCCAGAGTTTCGGTCTGACCGAGCGGCTTTACAGCACCGAGACGGCCATCATCCCCGCCTACAGTTCAACGGGAATCAAGATCGTCTCCACCAATCTGATGCTTGACGATCCTGCTCAGCCGGTCGTCTGGAGAGGAGCCATCCTTTCCGGCGTCATCAAGCAGTTCTTCTCGGAAACCGACTGGGGAGAAGTCGACCTGATGTTCGTTGACCTGCCTCCGGGAACCGGTGACGTACCGCTTACCGTCTTCCAGTCAATACCGCTGGACGGCATCATCATCGTCTCCACGCCTCAGCAGCTGGTCCGGATCATCGTCGAAAAGGCCGTCAACATGGCCAGAATGATGGACATTCCGGTTCTTGGACTGATCGAGAACATGAGCTACGTTGAATGCGACAGCTGCGGCCAGAAGCTTCACATCTTCGGCGAAAGCCACGCGGAAGAGCTCTGTCATGATCAGGGCATCGAACTGCTGGCCCGGATCCCCATCAACACCGCCCTTACGCAGGCAATCGACAGGGGAGAGATCGAATCCTACCCGGTCAGCTACCTGGACAAGGTCGTCGAAAGCCTGGCAGAGTAGCAGCCGGAAAAATCTGACAGCAAGGGTCCCCAGAGGATCCTTTTTTCCGGCTTCCGGGCATGAATTTCGACAGGTTTAACCGGTATTGTGGTTGCTGAAAAGAGCAGGAGAATGTTATGATTTAAGCAGATAGTGAAAAAACTAACAAAGGAGGATTTCCGGTGCATACACAATATGATGTCATTGTCGTCGGCGCCGGTAACGGCGGTCTGGCCTGCGCGGCCACGACAGCCAAGGCCGGACTGAAGACGCTTTTGCTGGAGAAGCACAACCTGCCGGGCGGGTGCGCTTCCAGTTTTGTCCGCGGACGCTTTGAGTTCGAGCCTTCCCTGCACGAACTGTGCATGGTCGGCGATGAGGAAAAGCCCGATCTGGTCTATAACATCTTCAGGGAACTGGGAGCTGAGGTAAACTGGTGCTACGAAAGGAATCTTTTCCGCGCCATCTGCAAGGGACCAAACGGCTACGACGTTACCCTGAAGGCCGGAAAGCAGCAGTTTATCGAATCGTTTGAGCAGTACTGTCCCGGCAGCCGGGAGAAACTGGAGAATCTCTTCAAGCTCCAGGATACTGACAACCAGGCCATTGAATACATCTATAAGATGAAGGGCAAGCCCAACGCTCTGGTCATGGCCTTCAAATACGGCGACTTCATGCGCATGGCTTCCCATTCCGTCAAGGAGGTGCTGGAAGAACTGGGCTTTGATGAAAAGGCCGTCAACATCCTGTCCAGCTACTGGGGCTATCTGGGAGTGCCGGCTGATGAACTGTCCGCCTTCCACTACTTCAACATGATGACTACCTACATCAACGACGGTGCCGCCATGCCGAAGGACCGTTCCCATGAACTGTCCCTGGCGCTGGTCAAGGTCATTGAGGATCACGGCAGCAGCGTCTGGTACAATGCCGAAGTAACCCAGTTCCTCTACGATGAGCAGGGAAAGGCCATCGGCGTGGAGATCAACCACCAGCAGAAGCTTTACGCCAAGGAGATCGTCAGCAACATCATGCCCAACCGGGCCGCCAACCTCTCCAAGGCAGAGTATGTTCCCGAAAGGACCAGAAAGCTGATGAACGCCCGCCGGTTCGGCATCTCGACCTTTACCGTCTATCTGGGTCTGGACTGCACCCGGGAACAGCTGGGCTTTGACGACTATACCGTCTTCATCTCCGAAGATCCCGATTCCCGCAAACAGTACGACACCAAGGGCATGTACATCGTCAACTGCCTTAACAAGGTGATCGAGGATTCCTCACCTGAAGGCACCTGCACGCTGTTCATCACCGCCCTATTGGAAGACAGCGATCTGCCGGATGATCTGGATGAATACAACTATGAAAAGTTCAAGACCGACATGGCGGAAAAGTACATCGTCGATGCCGAAAAGGTTCTCGGTCTGAAGATCAGAGAGCACATCGAAGAGATCGAGATCGCCACTCCGGTCACCATGGCCCGCTATCTGGGCACCCCGGCCGGCACGATCTACGGCTACCGGCTTTCCGACTGGGACAACCTGATGGCCCGTACCGCCGCTGAGCAGGCTGACATTACCGTACCAAATCTGAACTACGTCGGCGGTCACTACATCCGCGGTGACGGCTACAACGTAGCCTACTATACCGGCAATCTGATCGGTGGAAGGCTGGTCAGAAAATACAGCGAATATCTTTCCGCAGGGAAAGAGCAGGAGGTGAAATGATGAGCGCCATTAAGCACCTTAGCAAGATGAAGTTCACCAGGACCGGACCCCGGCGCGAAGCAATCATCAAAAAGGCTTCCGACAAAATGGTTCCGGACAGCAGCTTCTACAGATCCAACCGCATTGCCGGGGCTCTGCACCCGGCCTATCAGGATCTGGTCATCGACAGAATGGTCATGGAAGACGAGCTGACCTGCAGCTATTACCTGGTTCCTGACCGGCAGGCGGGCTGTGAGAAAGTGGCTTATTTCCAGGCCGGACAGTATCTGTGCGTGGAACTGAACATCGACGGCCATCACTTCACCCGCCCGTATTCCATTTCCTCTTCGCCCAGGCAGGCTAAGGAAGAGAATTACTATCGCCTGAGCATTGCCCTGATGAAGGGCTTCATCGCTCCCGACTACATCCGGGAGAACTGGAAGGTGGGCACCAGGGTCAGAGTATCCGCTCCCTTGGGCAATTCCACCTATAACCGCCTGAGAGACGGCCGGAAGATCCTGGCTCTGGCCGGCGGCAACGGCGTCACCCCGTTTGTCTCGATGGCTCACGCCGTCGCTGACGGCGACATCGATGCCGACATGCTGATGCTCTACGGCAATAAGGATCTCAAGAGCGCCCTGTTCAGGGAAGAACTGAGGCAGCTGGCTGAGGGCTGCGATCGTCTGAAGATCGTCGATGTCCTGGAGGATGAAGAAATTGAAGGCTGTGAGCACGGCATGATCACCACTCAGCTGATCAGAAAGTACCGCACAGATAAGGACACTTCCCTGTTTGTCTGCGGACCGCAGGCGATGTACGACTACCTCAATAAGGAGCTGCCCAAGCTGAAGATCCCCCGGAAGTATCTGCGCTTGGAGATCTACGGCCAGTTCAATGATCCTTCCCGTCTTAAGGAATACCCCAAGGGCCAGAAGGACAAGGTCTATACGCTGAAAGTCATCCAGGGAGAAGTTACCTATGAGATCAAGTGCCCCTCCGGCACCTCACTGGTCAATGCCATCGAGCAGAGCGGCATCCGCATTCCGGTACACTGCCGCTGCGGCTACTGCGGCTATTGCCACTCCCGGTTAATCAGCGGTGAGATCTTCACCCCCAGTTTCCTGGAACACCGCCGGGCAGCGGACCACACCTACGGATACATCCATCCCTGCTGCAGTTTCCCGCTTTCTGATCTGGAGATCGAGATTCCGCTCTATAAGAACTGAATCCGGGCGGTTTTGTTAAAAAAGCCGATTATCTCACTTTCGGAACATGCTGATTGTCCGCATTTTCCCGGAGTGCTAGTATTTAATTGAACAGGGATACAAGAAAGAGGAAAGAAGAATAATGAAAGACACCAATGCAAGAATCTGTATCATCGGAGGCGGTCCGGCCGGCATTTCTGCGGCCATGTACCTCCAGAAGAAAGGCTACAAAAACTACACGATTTACGAAAAGCTGAACAAGATCGGCGGCAAGAGCTACTCGCCGAAGATCGAAGTCAACGGCGAAAAGCGCACTTACGAGACCGGCGCCATCATGGGTGCCTGCACCTACCATGCCGTGCACGAAGTCGAGGAATTTGCCGGCGTCGGCCATGATGACGGTCCGAACATGAGAAGGATCTTCCGCGATTCCAGCGGCAAGGAGATCTTCCCGTTTGAACCCAAGAAGGATTTCTCATTAGGCAAGCTTATTGGCCTGTTGAAGCTGAAGAAGCAGATGAAGAAACTCGCCGAGCTGATGAAGACCAAGTACGAAGGCTATGACTGCTACGGCCACCGGGGTGTCGCCGAAGGGCGATATGATGGTCTTTCCAAGATGATGCATAACCCGCTGCAGCGCATTCAGGGTGAAAACCCGAACCTGAAGGATCTGGCTCTGCCGTTTGACAAGTTCTGCAAGCTCAACGGCGTTGAGGAAGTCATGCGCATCTACATCGCTCCGTACACTTCATTCGGCTACGGCTTCTTCGATGAGATCCCGGCCGGCTACGTCATGAAGTATCTGGACGTCACCACCGCCATCGAGTTCGTCAACCTGAGACTGTGGACCTGGAAGGAAGGCACGCAGAACATCTACGAACAGGCCAATAAGAAACTGGTTCATCCCGCCAAGCTGAATACCGAGGTCGTCGGCGTGGAAAGAAAGAACGGCAAGGTCTATGTCACCGTCAAAGAAGGAAAGAACAAGAAGACCGAAGAGTTCGACAAGCTGATCATCACCACCCCGCTGGACGGCTTCCTGAAGTATTCCGACGCCAGAGAAGATGAAAAGGATCTGTTCTCCAAGATCGTTCATGAGAAGTACGTTGACTTCATTGCCCGCTTTGACGAGAACAAAGGCCCGGAGATCTCCTCCTACATCTTCGACAACATGGTTCCGGAGAGACTGGGACATGCCATGGTCTACTATCACCGCTGGGAAGACCAGAAGGCCAATTGCCCCTGCACGGTATACGCCCTGCGCAACCATACCGGCACCAAGGACGCTGATTACGACTACACCATCAGGACGATGGTCGAAGACGTCGAAAAGTGCGGCTTCCCGATCAAGGAAAGACTCTACGAGCAGGAGACCTACTATTGCCCGCATGTCGGCTGCGAAGACTACGCCAACGGCTGGTATGACAAGCTGGAAGCCATTCAGGGCAAGGACAACACCTATTATGCCGGTGAGATCATGAGCTTCGGCGACATGGAAGACACCTGCGCTTCCTCCAAGGACCTGATCGAACGCTTCTTCTAGTAAAAGAGCATTACGAATACAGAAGGCTGATCTGAAATCAGCCTTTTTTCGGAGCTCTTAAATTAAACGTGGTTAAGCGTGGTTTAAGAGACTAACCCACCAAAAACTATTAAATTAAACGTGGATACCCAAGTGAGCATAATCACTTGGGTTTTCCATAGGTTATTATAATTAGTGCGCGCTTCCTGAAACGCTCAAAATTGTGGTATCCGTATGCTGATTTGATAATGGTCTTCAACTGGTTGTTGAGTGATTCAGCGACAGCGTTTGTCAGCTTGGTGTGGTTCTGTGACCTGGCCAACCCGTTAGCTATGCCTGCTTTCCACTTCATGTATGTCTTGCCAACAGATTCAAGAATCGGGTTGCCGGAACTGATCAGTCTTTGAGCGATGAATATGACAAACTCCATGGCTTTATCAAAGCTGATCATCTGGTTGTACCTGTAAAGATCCTGAAGGATGTTGTAGGCATTAAGGAAGTCACCATTCAGTTTTACACAGGATTCAACAAGTTCATCGTAGTGATAGGAACGGAAGGAATTGAGTGGCGTGTAGTATTTGTCTGATATATCTTTGGTACGACACAGGAACTGTTTCCA
>JAGAFL010000042.1:0-2802 GCA_017612595.1 Erysipelotrichaceae bacterium
AATACCGGGGCTCTGATATTGCATCACATTTACGAACAACACGGTCACAAATATTCACAAGCACATCCGTTTTCCCAAAAGAAAAGCTGCCGGCCAGCGGCGGCAGCCTTGGTTTCCCCTGTTCAGTCGGCAAAGCGGATCGATTTAAGAACCTTCTGCTCGAAATCGCTGATGTCGTAACGGGAGACAAAGTGCAGGACATAGGTACTGCCGTTGCGCTCGACGAAGTAGAAGTGGATGGTTCCGCCGTCATCACGCGGCTGAGGATAATAACTGTATTCGAAATTCTCGGTTTTCCCCTCGGTAAGCGGAATGTTCTTGTCCAGGCCCAGATCGTTAATGGCGTACTTGAATTTCTGATTCTTATAGAAGAAGATGCGGAAGAACAGCAGATTGGAACTGTCCTGCTGCAGATAGCTGTACTGTACGTAGATCGGCTGTCTGACTTCCTGGAAATCGGAGACCGCCAGATAGCCGGCGCCTTCAAACTCAGCCTGAGTATCAAGATGGAACTCCAGTCCGTTGATGACGACCAGCGTCTCATCGACGACCGGCGGATCTTCTTTTCCGGCCTGCTCTCCCTTATTGCCGCAGCCGGCTGCAGCCAGCAAGGCACAGGTCACGATCAGCATGATGATAATTTTTCTTTTCATATTCTCACCCCATTGGTTTTCCTTCTTCATTCTAACAGAAAACTGCCGGCTTTCAGCCGGCAGCTTCATTTCTTTTCAGTTTCCTGCGGTTTTCCGCTGCTACTTGACGACTACCTTGGTGATATGCGGGTTGGGGCCGTTATACCAGTACAGGAAGCCTTCCATGTCGACAGTCTGACCGATCTGCAGAGCTTCAACAGCCTTGTAGACATCGGTATCCTTGCCGCACAGGTAGGACTCAACCGTGAACTGATAAACTGAACCGTTGATCGATACGTTGAAGTACAGGTCGCTGCCCGGCTCACCGGAACCGTCCCAGTTGTACAGGAAGGCAACTTCCTTGCCGTTGGGATCGGTGCTGGGTTCGACTTTCATGCCGTTGAAGGTGACCTTCTCGGTCATGTGCTTGATCAGATCGTCAGTGCCCAGTAAGGCAGTGACATCGGTAGCCTTGGCAACGTAATTGCCTTCTTCGATCTCCCACTTGGCATCAATGATCTCGACCTGGCCTGACCATTCGGACTTGAAGCCGGTAACCTTGATCTTGGTACCTTCCGTCAGCTTGTTGTACTCTTCCTCAGTGCAGGGCAGTTCATACAGGAAGTAGGCGCCGTCAGCATCCTGAGTATAGAAAGTACCCTTGTTGTTCCACCAGGACTGCTTGGCCTGGACGTAGGTCTCAATGGTTACTTCGCTGTTGAGATCAGCCGCGATGTACTGATCATGGGTCATGACGCCTTCACCCTTCTTCTTGGGATCATCCTTCTTGCCGCAGCCGGCAAAGGAGAGGACCATGACTAAGGCTAAAACTAAGACAAATAACTTCTTCATTGTTTCACTCCTTCTGTAGTATCACTACCTAATAATTATAGAACCCGGAAAGCGGAAAAATCAACGCATTGACCTTCTGACATTTTCCGCGTTCAGTTCTGCTTCTCTGATTTGTTCTTGCGCAGATCATTCAGATAGTAGACTGCCAGGAACAGCCAGACAGCTGCCAGGCCGCCCAAAAGCATGACAGCTGTTCTGGGCAGCGGGCCCAGATCGGCTCTGCCGGCGCTGCCGGCGCTGATCTGATCCAGGTGATAAAGCGATGTCACATTGCCGTACAGCTTCTGATAGAAGGCCTCATCGACAGTTTGCCGGCGGTTGACCGCCTTGGCGGTTTCCTCGATCAGGGCTCCGGATGCTTCCCTCAGGGAAGCCGAACCGTTGAATACCGGGGTGACGAAGGTGTTTTCGGTGTTGGCGATCAGCAGCTTGACGGCGTCGATCTTGCCGAAATAGTGCTCTTCATCATCGCTGCCGCCCAGGGCCAGATACTGCAGGTATTCCGGGTCCTGCTGAGCCTTGAGCGTCACTGGGCTGTAGCCTTCGGTCTGCGAGTAGCCGATCTGAATGTCGTTGGTCAGCAGATACTGGGCAAACAGCCATGATGCCAGAACCTCCTGCGGGTCAGCCTTGTTGAAGATGCAGATCGAGGGTCCCTGCGAGATCATTACCGGATTGGCGGCATCAAACTGCGGGATCATGCGGACGACCATCTCAAAGTCGACCAGATTCTCCTCGGCGATGTCCTGATGCCCTAAGGGAGCATGCGGTCCCATCCAGGTGGCTCCGGCGGTCGAGTCGATTGCGAAGATGCACTGGCCGGCGTTCAGGAAGTTGGCCGGATAGGAGGAGATCTTGAAGGTCGAGAAGGCCTCGGCTTCCACGTTCTCCCTGACCAGTTCCAGGATGCCCTTGGTCTCTTCACTGAAGATCAGCACATCGCCGTCAGCGCTGGAATAGGGAGCGTTGAGCTGTCTGAGCATCTGAATCATCATGTTGTCGGTGGACTTGTAGATGAAGGGGATCATGACCTTCTGGCCATTGAGCAGATAGTTTCCCTCACCGTCCTTTTCAGCCGCCTTCCGGGCGATCTCAAAGACGTAGTCCCAACTCAAAACTTCCGGTATCTCATAGCCCAGCTTGTTGACATAAGTCTTGTTGATGTACAGGGCTTCGGTGGAGCGCATGAAGGGGATGCAGTAATAGTGCTCGCCCAGCTTTCCTTCCTCGACGAACTTGCTGACCATCTGATCGAAGGACGGCGAGTCGAAGCGCACCTCGCTGCCGGCCAGACCGTACTTCCCGTCGACATAGAGCT
>JAGAFL010000043.1:0-19908 GCA_017612595.1 Erysipelotrichaceae bacterium
GTGATGATGTCGCCCTGTTTCTCCGTCGTAAAGAAGGAATGTGGCATGGTCTGCAGGTGGGAGAACATTTCGTTCTTCATGTCGCAGACGATGCGTGATGACACCCAGCTGTTGATGTAGCTTTCCAGTACGCCGATGACCTGGGACAGCGTCAGGGTGCCGATGGCAGCCAGACACAGCTGGATCAGCAGGTCAAAGTCCCTGCCCAGGATGGCGGTGTCAATGATCTTGCCGGTGATGATCGACGGCAGAAGACCGACGACGGCTGATACCAGGATGATTACCAGTACCAGCAGAAGCGCCAGCCAGTAGGGAGAGAGATAGGAAAAGATCCTCTTGATAAGCGGCCAGCTTACCTTCGGCATGTTCGCTTTTTCTTCGTCAGTCAGAAAGCCCCGGGGGCCCAAACCACGCATTCTTGTCATGAACGTCTCCTTCCATTGCCCATGTTTTCGGTTTCTATTTTACAATGTCTGTTATTCTGCTTTGTGATAAATTGCTGAACAGTTTCTCATAGCTGTCTTCAGATGACGTCTCTGGTACTATTATAATCTTTTACCGGCCGGGGGTGATATAATAAAGTCGGGAAAAGGAAAGGTAACTATGGATAATAAAGTAAAGGAATACTTTCAGTTAGCCAGGGAAAATCTTGACCTTATCGTGGCGGAAAACGAGAAGGAGATCCATCAGGCGGCTGAAATGTTCAAACAATGCATGGACCGCGACGGCATCGTCCAGCTTTTCGGCGTCAAGCACGGTCTCGGCTTTTCCATGGAACTGGGATATCGGGCCGGCGGCCTGATGCCCTTCCACAAGATGAGCCTGAACGACCTGGTCATGAAGGGCCTCATCACTCAGAAGGAGTATGAAGATCCGGCCATCTATGACGATCTGACGGCAGCGGAAAAGCTGATCCGCTGTCACAACATCCACGACGAGGACATGTATGCCATCGCATCGGAAACCGGCTGTGAGGGCATCGTCGTCGAAGTGGCCCTGAAGGCCCGGGAAAAGGGGCAGAAGGTTCTGGCGGTCATCAACAGAAAGGCGGCCGACGCCAATGAGAGCAATCATCCCAGCGGAAAGAAACTGGAGGAAGTGGCTGATCTGGTGATCGATACGCTGGCTCCCTATCCCGATGTTGTCATCGACATGGGCGACGGCATCAGGATGGCCTCCATCAACACCTATAACGGCAACATCATCGCCCAGTGCATCACCGCTGAGGCCTATGATCTCTATCAGCAGGCCAACGAGGACTGCCCGATCCTGCTGAGCCAGAATCTGGCAGGCGCCGATGTGCACAACAAGGCCATCAGCGACAAGTATGAAGGCAGGTGGAACTCATGAGTATCAACATGCATACCTTCCACGACGAGCTGTCGAGGATCATTGACAAACTTTATGACACCCAGGCGGAAAACATCGAAAAGGCCGGCCGGATCTGCGCTGAGGCCATTGAAAAAGGCGGCGTCATCCAGGTGTTCGGTTCCGGCCACTCCTATGGCTTCGGTCTGGAGATGCGCAATAAGCCGGGAACCCTGTACCCCGTTCATCAGCTCATGATGGACTCCTTTGTCAAGCTGGGCTACACCACTCTTGCGGACTTCAAGGACATGAGCAACATCTTCGAAAGACGGGCCGGTGTTGCCGAAAGGCTGTTCAATCTCTATGACATCGGTCCCGAAGACGTCTTCATCGTCATCTCCAACTCCGGCATCAACGGCGTGGTCATCGACATCGCCATTGAAGCTCAGAAGACCGGCCATAAGATCATCGTCGTAACTTCCTGGGAGCATACCACTTCCGAGAAATCCCGCCACGCTTCCGGCAAGAAGCTCTATGAGTTCGCCGACGTGGTGATCGACAACTGCGGACCGATGGGCGACGCGCTGCTTAAGACCGACAAGGTTGAGAAAGTCGCTTCCATCTCCTCCATCACCGGTGTCATCATCGGCCAGACCATTGAACTGGCAGCCTGCGAAAAGCTGAAGGCTGACGGCTATGACCTGCCGGTCAGAAGACTGGAAGACAGCGGGGAAAACAGCGCTCACAACCGTGAAATGGAAAGAAAGTATGAAGGGAAACTGAACAATGAATACTGAGTTTGAATACATGAACCGGATCTCTGAGATCCTGGAAGAAGTCTACGAAACCAATAAGGACACCATCAAGATGCTGGCGGAGAAATTCGCGGAAAACATCATGGCGGACAAGCTGATCCACACCTTCGGCACCGGCCATTCCCACATGCTGGGAATCGAACTGTTTGCCAGGGCCGGCGGACTGGGCAACGTCGATGCCATGCTGGACCCCGACACCCTGACGGCTTACGGTGCGGTCAGAAGCAGCCTTCTGGAAAAGACCAGCGGCATCTCCGACATCATCTATGACGGCCACAAGATCGAAAAGGGCGACATCATGATCATCACTTCCAACAGCGGCCGCAACTCCATGCCGATTGAAATGGCCATGCGCTGCCGCAAGGAAGGCATCTACGTCGTCGCCATCACTTCCCTGAAGCAGTCTTCGGCCATGACTTCCCGGCATCCTTCCGGCAAGCGGCTGTTCGAACTGGCTGACTGCGTGCTGGACAACTGCACGCCTTCCGGCGACGGCTGTCTGAACATCAACGGTTATGTGACCGGCGCGGTAAGCTCCATCGCCTCAATGTTTTTGGTCAACACCATCACCTCCGAAGCGCTGAAGATCGTCACCGCCAAGGGCTTCAAGCCGTATGTCTTCCAGTCCCAGAACGTCGACGGCTTCGACAATGATGCCATTTACAGGCACTTCGAGGGCCGGATCAAGCACTTCTAGAAATCAGATAACAGACAAACGAAAAGACGTGGTCGAAGCCACGTCTTTGTTTTGCCTGCTATCTGCAGTCTAATTGAATTCCTTCAGCGTCCTGACGATCTCCAGTTTGGTGTCGCGGGACATGATGTCGGTAAAGGTTTCGTAGGTATAGATGACTTCATCGGGCGGCAGCACGTAGGGGCAGTAGCCGTTGCTGTAGCAGGCCAGGAAGGCTTTTGAAGTGTCCAGTACGGAAAGGTAATAGCTGAAGAACTCGTTGGGGGCAAAGATGATTTTGGCGGCGCCCAGATTCAGCTGGGTGAGCACGCAGCTCTTCTGCCATCTTTCCTTATGGGCGATCAGGTCTCTTCTGGCTTCCTTGCCCAGTTCAATGGTGTACAGTTCCCGCTTGGACAGGTTGTCCGGCAGCAGGGAAACGTCGATGTCGCTGAGATCATAGCTGATCTCGATCTCCTTTTCCTTCCAGGTCAGGGTGAGCGGACGGCGTTTGGCCGGCTGCTGACGGAGCCACTGGACCTTATTGGCAAAGCGCTGGCCCAGCTGAACGACACTGCCGTAATTCTGGCCGGTCCGGGTAAAGCGGGTGGAGACGTCGCCGGCTGCTCCCTGCAGGAAGGTGAAGTCGACTTCACGGTCTTCTTCCTTCAGCAGAGAGAGGGCGTAGCCGACGTATTCGGCAGTGAAGAAGTCGGTGTCTTCCGCCTTCATGATGGTCGGGTGGCAGTTGTAGTTGATGATGTCCAGGATCTCCCTGTCGTCGTCATAGATCTGCACGAGGTTCAGAAGCACCAGGGCTTCATGATTGGTTATCCGGCTGGTGCCTACCCCCTGCCAGGGCAGGGACTTGTAGCTGGCGGTAAGCTTGCCTTCGCGGAAGTGCAGCTCTCTGATGCCTTCGCTTACGGCCTGCAGGCACTGGCTGCGGTAGGCTTTGTCGCGGGTGTAACCGCCGTAATGATTGTGAGTGGCGGAAACGACGATCTTGACCGGCTTGTCAAACAGCGGCCGGACCAGTTCGGTAAGTTCGCGGGTGAAATTGTAATCGATACCCAAAAGGTCCAGGGAAACGCCGATGAAATAGAGCTTGCTGTTGGCCAGACCGAGAATGCGCCCGTGCAGCGAGTCGTGTACTTTGGAAACCGGTTCCGTCTGGCAGGAATGGCCAAATTGCTTTACCGGCTTCTCAGGGTCGAGAATGACCTGATTGAATGCGTACAGCATCAGTCTTCCGCCTTCTTCCTTTCGGCCAGGGTGTCCTTGTAGGATTTCAGGATCAGGCCGTGATTGTAGTAGCAGTTGAGGTATGAGGTCTTGATCTTGGCTTCATAGGTCTCCACCAGCGGCTGATATTCGGGCAGCTGCTGAAGCAGGATGTTGGGCAGGATCAGGATCTCTTCCGGCCGGTCGGGATCATAGGTAACATAGACGTGACCGGAAGGAATGGTCTTCTGTTCCAGGGAGAATTTTTCAATGCAGTGGGCAGGAACGGACTGCATGTCATTGTCGATGATCGTCAGGTCCAGATCCCACAGAATGTAGCTGCGGAAACGGGCGTCCCGGATCATCTTTTCCGTCTTGCCACCGTTGATCCTGGCCAGGGCAATGTGTCCCTGACGGACCTTCTTCATGACTGCCCGGCGGGCGACATTAAGGTCGTAGTCGGCATAAAGGAAGGTCGCCACGAAGATGGCGATGGTGTAGATGCCGAAGACGGTAAAGCGGTTTTCCTGCCACAGCCTGCGGTTGAGCAGCAGGACGATCATGGTAACAACGGATGCCACCGTAATGATTCCGATCATTATGGTCGATCTCTTGTAGTACTTAAGCTGCATGGTTTTCACCTCTTACAATTATTATAACCGACCGCCGGGAAATAGGACAGCGAACAGGGAAAAAATGGGAAAACTGTGTGAATAATCAGTGTAATCGCTTGCATAATACTCCCCGTTAAACTAAACTTATTATGAAGGAGGTTCATAATCACTTTATGAGCAATGTACTATTAGGTATAATCTTAGGACTTTGGAGTGGTGTCTCCATGGTTCTGGCCCTTTCTGGTATCGGCGTTCGTACTACATTGATCACTGGTGTCTTAGCCGGTTTATGTGTAGGTAACGTTCCGATGGGATTCCAGATCGGCGCAACCTGCCTGCTTATGAGTATCGGTTTCTATACTTATGGCGGTGCAACTATTCCTGACTGGATCACTGGCGCTATGTTCGGTACAGTCATCGCTGCCAAGACCGGCGACTACAACACTGGTCTGACGACAGCCGTAGCTCTGGCTGCCTTAATGTCACAGATGGACATCTTAGGCCGTGCTACCACCACAGTCTTCCAGCATTTAGGCGAAAAGGCTCTTGCTGAAAACAACATCCCGAAGTTCGAAAGAGTAACTCTGATGGGTGTTCTGCCCTGGGCCTTATCCAGAATGCTGCCGGTTCTGCTTGGCATGATCATGATCGACAACGTCGTCGCTCTGGCTGACTTCGCCAACAGCATCCAGTGGGTTGCCAACGGCTTAGCCGTTGTCGGTAAGGTATTACCGGCTGTCGGTTTCGCTCTGCTGTTATCCTACATGGATCTGACCAAGTTCTGGCCGTTCTTAATCTTAGGCTTCGTTCTGTATGCTTATGCAGGCATGGGAACCCTGGCTCTGGCATTAGTAGGTTTAGCTGCTGCCGGCTTATTCCTGGGAGTAGGAGGTGCTAAATAATGACTGCTTTATCAAAGAAGGCCTTAAATAAGGCTTGTGCAAGACACAACTGGGGCTTACAGTGGTGCTGGAACTATGAAAAGATGCAGGCTTCTGGTTATGCCTGGTCAATCTTACCTGTCTTCAGAGAACTGTTCAAGACCGATGAAGAAATCTGCCGCAACCTTGAAAGACACATGCAGTTCTACAACACCCATCCGGGTGCATCAGCTCTGATCTTCGGTGCTGACGTAGCTCTTGAGGAAGCCGGACAGGCCGAGACTGGCGACAGCTTAAAGGTCGCCTTAATGGGCCCGTTAGCTGGTATCGGTGATACGATCCAGGCCGTTCTCGTAACTCCGCCGTTCAACATCATCGCTGCCGGTCTGGCTGCTGAAGGCAGCTGGCTGTCAATTCTGTTCTCATCAGTTCCTGAGTTAGTATTATTCTTACTCCGCTGGCCGTTATTCAACTATGGCTACAAGCAGGGCGTTAACGTAATTCAGGACGTTTCCGGTGCCGGCACTCTTGAAAAGCTGCAGACCGGTGCTTCCATCCTCGGTGTTACCGTCATGGGCGGCTTCGTGCCTTCAATGATCGGCGCCAAGATGACTGTCAAGCTGGGCAAGGACCTGGTCGATGAAAGCGGCAAGGTCATTCAGGCTGCCAAGACCTTACAGGAATCCCTGGATGCCATCTTCCCGTGCTTAGTACCGATCATCATCACCGGTGTATGCTACTTCTTCATCAAGAACAGAAAAGTATCACCGTTAAAGGTCATCTTAGGCTTATTCATCGTTGCCTTCGTGCTCGGTGCCCTTGGCTGGATGAGCTAATCCCTAAAACCTTAGATGTGATTAATGAAAGCGCAGATCTGATCTGCGCTTTCTTTTGATTATTGAAGAAACCGCTTACAGTGCTATAATAGATATCAGAAGTACACGGAGGTGGATTTATAATGATCAAACACTTAAGAATCGATAACAGACTTATTCACGGACAGGTGGCCGTTACCTGGATGAACTCCATCGGAGCTGACAAGATCATCGTCTGCAACGACAAGGTCGCTGCTGACCCGATTCAGAAGATGGCTCTGCCCATGGCTGCCAGAGGCAACACGGTTTACGTGCTGAGCGTTGAGGAGACCATCAAGTACGCTACCGAGCATCCTGAGGAAACCATGTTCATCATCGCCAAGTTCCCGTCAGATGCTCTGCAGATCCTGGAATCCGGCCTGGAGGTTGAGACGGTCAACGTCGGCAATGCCGCTCCGATCACCGGAACCACCTACAAGATGGTTACCAAGTCCATTGCGGTAACTGCGGAAGATGCTGAGATCTATCACAAGATCGCCGACATGAGAGGCGGAGAGCTCATGAGCCGTCTGACGACCATGAACGAACCCGACAACTTCCTCGAACTGCTGGCCAAGAACGGCTTCTAATCAGAAGAAAAAGTCAGAAAACAGGGCCCGGAGAGATCCGGGCTTTGATCTGCCTTAATTGACAGAGAACAAGTGAAAGCGCTTTTCTTCTCTGTTGTAATGAGGCAGGAAAGAGGAGTATAATTTACTTACCAAAACAAGGTAACTCATAATGGATTACCCGCAATATTTGAGATGTTAAGGAGGAAAATATCGATATGAAACTCTCAAAAGTACTGGTTATCATGCTGGTATTTCTGATGCTGTTCTCCGTTGTCGGCTGCTCCGGCGGTAACGACAAGCCATCCGGAGAAAAATCAGAAGTCGAAGTAGCCATTGAAAAGGCTCAGGGCATGACTCTGGAAGAACTCGAAGCAGCCGCCAAGGCTGAGCTGGAAGCCAATCCGGATCTGACCTTCAATGCCGACTCACTGACTTCCGGCGTCAAGAAGGCTCTGGCAAAGTTCGAAGAGAAATATGCCTGGGCTGCCGGCAGAACCGCCTACAATTCCAAGAAGGGCAGCGAATATCAGCCCAAGCTGATCGCCGCTCAGCAGGCTAACAGTTATATCGCTGACTTCGTCATGATCCAGGATGCTTCCTTCCTGAAGAACGCCATGCTGGATACCGGCTTCCTGTTAAGCTACGTACCGTCAGGTGACGAGTTTGACATTGCCGAAAGTGACCGCACTCCGTTAGTCGGCGTCACCTTCAACAAGGTCTTCATGTACTACAACAAGACCGTCGGACCGGATCAGCTCAAGAACGTCTGGCAGATGACCGGCGTTGACGGCGCTACCCTGAAGGGTCTGCACAACGTCTCTTACCAGAGCCCGTTAGGCGAAGACATCAACATGAGCTTCCTGATCATGCTGACCAGCCCGGATGCCTGCGATAGACTGACCAAGGCTTACAAGAGCTATTTCGGCACTGATTATGACGGCAATGCTGATGACTATCAGAACATCGGCTACAAGTTCGTTGCTGAATTCATCAAGAACGTTGGCTACTGGCATTCATCAGACTCCAGCGAAGTCAAGAAGATCAATGAATACAACGAAGAAGGCCGTATCATCTTCGCCGGCTTATGCAAGCTGAAAGACTACGAATACTACAAGGGCGATTACAAGGACACCGAAGATTACTACACCAAGACCATCACTGCCGCCGGCTGGAACAACGATGTCGAAGGTTTCGATGGCTTCGTCTACAACATGTGGACTCTGATCCCCAAGACTGCCAAGCTTCCGTATACCTCATGTCTGTTCATCAGATATCTGTTATCCGCAGAAGGCTTCAACGCCGGCTGGGGCGGCATCTTAGGTTACTATTCAGGCAACCAGAAGATCGCTTCCGTCGAAGGCGACCCGGCTCTTGCCACCTGGAAACAGCAGTGTGTTGTTGAAGACGTTCAGTACATTGACTCCGTCTATGCTACCGTCGTCAAGTTCATCAACATGCAGATGGCTGCCAAGTAATTGAATTTACTGTCAATCAATTAACGGGGGAGCACTGCTCCCCCTGCTTTTCTACAGAGGAATAAAACTATGACGGAAATTAAGAAACAGAAATTTAAGAACAATCTGAAGGCCTATTTCTCTAAACCGGCAAACATAATCACCGTTCTGTTCCTTGTGCTGCTGATCGCGGCTGTTGTCGTACCGCTGTTTGCCCTGCTGATCGGTTCCTTCAAGATCAATGGCAACCAGGAAGCACTGTATACCGGCATTCCTGACGGCAGCTTCACGATTGCTCACTGGAAGGAACTGCTCACCAGCAAGGACTTTGACTACGCCAAGATCAAGTTCTGGGAACCGCTGTACAAGTCCTGCCTGATGGCATTGCTGTCATGCGTGGTGGCTGTCGGCTTTGGCGGAACCGTGGCCTGGTTCATAACCCGTTCCGACCTGCCGTTCAAGAAGTTCATTTCGACCGTATTCGTCTTCCCGTACATCATGCCTGCCTGGAGCATGGCCATGTTCTGGGAGAACTTCTTCAAGAATACCGCGATCAACGCCGGCAAGGGCATTCTGCAGACGGTCACCGGCATCTGCGTTCCGGAATCAGTCGTTTACGGCTTCTTCCCCTGCGCAATGTGTCTGGGTCTGCACTACGCCCCCTTCGCCTACATCCTGATCGGCGGCATCCTGCGCAACATGGATGCCAACCTGGAAGAGGCGGCTACGGTCCTGAAGGCCAGCCGTCTGAAGATCCTGACCAGAGTCACGCTGCCCATTGTCATGCCGGCTCTGATCTCCACCGTGCTTCTGGTATTCTCCAGCAGCATCAGTGCCTTCACGGTCCCCTTCTTCCTGAATAAGAGCTCGATCAACAGCGGCAACAACTTCATCTCCATCTCCGTACAGATGCGAAGCCTGATCAACTCCGGCTTTACCAAGGGACAGGGATATGTAATAGCCATCGTACTGATGATCTTCTCACTGGCCATCATCACTCTGAACAACTGGTTCACCGGCAAGCGCAAGTCCTTCACGACGGTCACCGGCAAGAGCGGTCAGGTCTCCCTGGTCAAGCTGGGCAAGGCAAGAAACATCATCGCCGTTATCCTGGTGATCATCGTTGCCTTCTTTGCGATAATGCCGATGGTCTCCTTCGCGATGGAGAGCCTGCTGGAAGTTCCGGGAGACATGTCGACCTTCACTCTGAAGTACTGGCTGTCTACTGACCCGTTTGAGGGCAGCAACAAGGGCGATACCATCGGTATCCTGCGCAGCACCATCATGTGGTCCGCCATGGGCCGCAGCCTGCTGCTGTCACTGCTGGTCTCCCTGATTGCCGGCACCTTCGGCATTCTGATCGGCTATGCCGTTTCCCACAAGCGCGGCAGCCGCGCTGCCAGCCTGCTGAGCGACATTGCCTTCCTGCCTTACCTGATCCCGGCCATGAGCTTCGGTGCCGTATACCTGGCGCTGTCATATACCAAGGGATTCACCTGGCTGGACGGTTCCTTCTTCCTGTTACTGATCGTCGGCGCCTTCAAGTTCATGCCGTTCGCTTCCCGTACCGGCACCAATGCCATGCTGCAGCTGTCGGGTGAAATTGAGGAAGCAGCTCTCATCACAGGAACACCGTGGTGGAAGCGCATGACCAGAGTGCTGTTCCCGATTCAGAAGAGCAGCTTCATGAGCGGATATCTGCTGCCATTCATCTCCTGCATGAGAGAGATGTCACTGTTCGTTCTGCTAGCGGCCAGCTATACCACGCTGGTAACCACCGTGCTGCAGGAATACAGCCGTACCGGTCTGACACAGGCGTCCAATGCGATCAACCTGTTAATCATTGTCTTCGTGCTTGTCATTCAGTTCGTGGTCAATAAGCTGACCGGCGCAAGCATCGATAAGGGTGTAGGAGGATAAAATATGCCGAGAATAGTATTAGAGAATGTAACCAAACGATTTGAAAAGTTTGTGGCTGTCGAAAACCTGAACATGGTCATTGAAGACCGTGAATTCATTACCCTGCTTGGTCCCTCCGGCTGCGGCAAGACCACGACCCTGCGCATGATCGCCGGTCTGGAAACGCCGACAGAGGGAAGGATCACCATCGGTGATGAAGTCGTGTTTGATTCGGAAAAGGGAATCAACCTGTCACCGGCCAAGCGTGACATCGGTTTCCTGTTCCAGAACTATGCCTTATGGCCGCATATGACCGTCTATCAGAACATTGCCTTCGGTCTGGAAAACCTCAAGTGGCCGAAGGACGAGATCCGCAAGAGAGTAACGGAAATGCTGCAGATGATGAAGATCGAGGAATTCGAGAAGCGTTATCCCAGCGAACTCTCCGGCGGTCAGCAGCAGCGTGTTGCCATCGCCCGTACCCTGGCGCCCAAGCCCAAGGTCCTGTTCATGGACGAACCGCTGTCCAACCTGGACGCCAAGCTCCGTCTGGAGATGAGAACAGAACTCAAGAGGCTGCACGTCGACACCGACTCAACCTTCGTCTATGTCACTCATGACCAGCTGGAAGCCATGACTCTGGCTACCCGCGTCTGCCTGATCAAGAACGGCGTTCTGCAGCAGTACGCTCCGCCGTTAGAGGTCTACAACAGACCGGCCAACCTGTTCGTAGCTGACTTCGTCGGCAATCCGACCATGAACATGCTGCAGGGCAAGGCGAAGAAGATCGATGATACTCATGCGGAAGTTGAATTCCTGGGTCACAAGGTCAGCTTCGAAGCTGAAACCCCGTTCGCTTCCTTCAATGAGAAGGTAGTCGTCGGTATCCGTCCGGAGTTCATTCAGGTTGACAAGGGCCCGTATGAAGGCGAGATCTACGCCACCCTTCCCGCCGGCATGGAGACCACCGTCAAGCTCGAAGTTAACAAGGAAATTGTCACTTCCATGAAGTTCGGCGCTGTTGACTACAAGTATGGTTCAAATGTCAAGTTCGACATTACCGGCAGCGGTGTCATTCTGTTTGACGCCGACACCACCGAACGGTTTGCCATGGGCAAGGTCACGCTGATCAAATAAAGCGATAAAAAAAGCGAAGAGGAGGAGCACAGTGTTCCCCCTCTTTTCTTTGGGCTATAATGAAGTTGCGAGGTGACAGCTATGATAACAACCAGACAGGCAATCATGGAAAGACATTCAGTACGGGCGTACAGGGAAGATGTCATTGAACAGTCTCTGAGAGATCAGCTTGATGAGGAAGCTCTGCAGTGCAGCCGGGAAAGCGGACTGACTTTCCGGATCGTATATGACGACGAGAGGGGATTTGATTCAGCCCTGGCTCATTACGGCCGTTTCCGCAACGTCAGAAACTACATCATGATCGCTTCCAGGGGAAACGGGGATGCTGACGAAAAGAGCGGATATTACGGAGAAAGACTGGTCATCCTGGCCCAGAAGCTGGGTCTTAATACCTGCTGGGCAGCCCTGACTTTCAACAGGAAGGAAGTCAGAAAGCATCTGAAAAAGGATGAGAAACTGATAATCGTCATATCTCTTGGTTATGGAGCTGATCAGGGACATCAGCACCGCAATAAGGACATAACTAAATTGGCGCAGATCAGGGACGACGATCCGCAGTGGTACCGGGACGGCATTGAGGCGGCCCTGCAGGCACCGACCGCGGTCAATCAGCAGAAATTCAGGATCAGCCGTCAGGACGATGCCGTAAGCATCGTGCCCGACGGCAGAGGACAGCTGGTGAAACTGGATCTGGGAATCGTCAAGTATAACTTTGAAGCCGGCGCCGGCAGAGAAAACTTCCATTGGGCTGATCCGGCAGTTTAACAAAGCCGTCAGTCATTGTACAATAGGAGAGTAGACACGGGAGGTTTAACAAATGAGCGAAAAGAAAAAGGAACTGATCAGAACCATCAAGTTTACTCTGTTCTCCCTTTCAGCGGGGATCATTCAGATCGGGTCGTTTACCATTCTGAATGAGTTCACGAAACTGGACTACTGGGTCTGTTATCTCATTTCCCTGATCCTGTCCGTACTTTGGAATTTTACCCTGAACCGGAAGTTCACCTTCCAGTCTGCCAACAACGTTCCGGTTGCCATGTTCAAGGTGTTCCTGTATTATCTGGCGTTTACGCCCCTGTCAACGAAGCTGGAGAGAATCATCGTTGACGACTGGCATTGGAGCGAATACATTGCCACGCTGATAAACATGACTCTGAATTTTGTGACCGAATACCTGTTTGACCGCTTCGTGGTCTTCCGCGACAGCATTGATACCAATCCGATAAAGAAAGAAGGAGACTGAGGTCTCCTTCTTTGTATAAGCAAGTAAAACGATGTTATTTGTTCAGATGGCCGTTGATGATGGGAACAGCCTGCGGGTAGATCTTCTTTACTTCATCGCTGTAGAGCACGACATAGCCCTTGGACAGCGGCAGCTTTGATCTGCGCTTGCAGACCTTGATGTTCTTGTACTGCACCTGCTTGTCTTCGATGATGCAGCGCTCATTGTTATGATAGAAGACCATCATCTCTCTGGCGACGAAGAACTCCACGAAGCAGTCGATCAGAATGGCAATGGAAACCGACGTCAGGGGTTCGTTGTTTTCCCTGAGGGAGACATAGAGGCAGAAGACGGAAAAGATTGCCAGCAGGATGAGCCAGGGAATCAATGAGGCGGAAAAGTCCGCCTTCTCATATTTTTCCAGCGGCAGTTCATCCAGCTTTTCCCGGTTCCTGCGAATGCGCATGTAACCGTAGAAGATCATCAGAATGCCCAGAAGAATGCCATAGATGTACTTGATCATAACCAATCACTCCTGCACTAATTATAGCAGTTTAGCGGGTTAAGAGAAGGAAATGTGTGATAGAATAATAACAGGAGCTGAAGAAACATGAACAATCTGGAATACTTCGACATCAGTGAAATCAAGCCGGCTGATCAGCCGCTCAAGGCCATTACCTATAAGCCGTATGTTCCCTGCTACATCTGCGTGGCCGCCGGCGTCGGCATGCTGCTATTGCGCCACTGGGCCTTCCTGGTCCTTGGTCTGATCTTCATTGGGCTGTCTCTGTTCGTGCTGTTCAAGATAAAGGATCATAAGGTTCTGGACATTTACAGCGACGGCGTACTCATTTACAGCCTTAACGAAGAATCCAAGGGAATCTATGTCAGATATGACGATCTGGCCGAATGGACGACCAAGTCCGCTCAGGGCGGCAGCGAGTGCGTGTACTTCCTGCTGGCTGACGGCACGCAGATCTACAAGGACACCTTCCAGGCTCTGACCGCTTACCGTCAGCTGATCAAGCTTATGCCGGAAAAGGAGTCCGAGCACATCCGGATGGAAAAGCTCAAGGGGGAGCCGTTCAGTTTCTCCAAGATCGTCAACATCTTCAGAAGAAAGAAATAGCATCACGTCTTAACTTGTGTTAAACTATTGATGTTATGCCGCCTTAGCTCAGTTGGTAGTAGCAACTCATTCGTAATGAGTAGGTCGCTGGTTCGAGTCCGGCATGCGGCACCATTGATGCGAAAAGAGCTGTCAGTTTAATCTGACAGCTCTTTTATGTCGGTAAATCGGCAATGCTGTTTTCAGGCCAGCAGGACCTTTCCCTGGTTTTCCACTTCGTCAAGGACCTGAAGCAGCTGCTGGCGCTGCTTTTCGATCTGCAGCCGGGTGCCCTGATCCATGATCCTTTCAAATTCGGTCATTTCCTTTTCGATGCGTTGGCGGTCACTGCCTTCAGCAGACTCGTAAAGGCGGTTGGCGCGGAAGACGGCGTACATGTTGGCTTCCTCTTCCCGCGGGTTCTGGCGCAGGTAGGAGAGCTTTTCCAGCCGCTCTCTGACCTCTTCGTCAGTCAGCTTGTTTTCATCGTTCTGAATGACGACGCTTTTCTCCAGGCCGGTAGAGACGACCTTGGCCCGTACTTCCAGCAGGGAGTTGACATCATATGTGTAGGTAATGTCAATGGCTTCCTGGCCCTTGGGTCCGACCGGAACTTCCAGATTCAGCCAGCCGATCAGCAGGTTGGACCGCGGCAGGCGGCTTTCGCCCTGCAGGATGCGTACGGTAACTTCCTTCTGGTTGTCGTGAGCCGTATACACTCTTTCGGTACGGCTGACCGGGATGACGGTGTTGCGTTCAATGATCGGCAGATAGCGGAGTTCTTCGTCAAAGCGGCCGCTGTCGCTGAGTACTTCCGTACCCAGGGTAAAGGGGCAGACATCGGTCAGGATGATCTCCTCAATGTCCTGATCTCTTTCCTTCATGGCCGCGGCGATCGCCGCTCCCTGAGCTACCGAAGTATCGGGGTCAACGTAATAATCAGGATAGATTCCGGTCATGTCCTGAACATAGCTGCGGATGGTCGGCAGACGGGTAGCGCCGCCCACCAGAATGATCCGGCTGAGATCAAGGAGCGTAATCTTGGCATCGCGCAGAGCCTTCTCGATCGGCTTGCGCAGCCTGTCCATCAGAGACAGGCAGTTCTGAGCGAATTCCTCGAGAGTGAACTGCTCTATGATCGGCCGGCCGTTCAGCGTTACGGACATGAAGGGACTGTCCTGGCTGGAGAACGAACACTTGCACTGTTCGGCGGCCTTGTAGAGATCGCCGAGCTCCCGCAGGGACAGATCGGCATCGTCCAGGCCGTTTCTCTGCAGAAACATCTCCATCAGAGTAAGGGTAAAGTCCTCGCCACCCAGCTGGTTATCGCCGGCTACGGCATAAACTTCCATGATGTTGTGGTAGTATTCCAGAACGGTAACGTCAAAAGTTCCGCCGCCCAGGTCGAGGACCATGCAGCATTCGCTGTCTCCGGATTCGCCGATGCCGTAGGCCAGAGCGCTGGCCGTCGGCTCGTTGATGATGCGGTTGACCTTCAGCCCGGCCATTTCGCCGGCCTGCTTGGTAGCCTTGCGCTGATGGTCGTTGAAATAGGCCGGAACGGAAATGACGGCTTCCTCAACCGGCTGCTTCAGATAGGTTTCCGCGTCTTCCTTAAGGGATCGCAGGATGAGAGCGGAGAGCTCTTCGCTGGAAAGCACCGTACCGTTAAGGTCGTAGATGCGGTCCGTTCCCATGGTGCGCTTAAAGAGCCTGGCCATGGCCTGCGGGTGCAGATATCCGTATTCTCTGGCTGTTTCGCCGATCAGGATCTGCCCTTGATCGTCAACGGCGACGACCGACGGGGTCAGTTTCTGGTTCAGGCGGTTGGGAATCAGCTCCGCTTTCCCGTTACGGAAGCAGGCAGCCAGTGAATTTGTCGTTCCCAGATCGATTCCAATGATCATTCTCTTATTTCACTTTCTTTTCCAGCCGGTTGGCGGCAATGATGAAGTCTTCTTCATCGGGGTGGTCGAGCTTGCCCTGGCAGGCCAGTTCATAGGCTTTCTGAGGTTCGCCCAGTATCTCACAGGCCTCCATGGCAAAGATGTCGACATCCTTGCAGCGGTGTTCGGGGCAGAACTGGCAGAAAGGCGTCTTCCGGCACTCCTCAATGAGCTTTTCCATCTCCTCTTTCCTGCCCAGCAGGGCCAGGATGCGGATCTTGCGGGCCATGAAGAGCAGCCTCTCCGGCTCGTGTTCAGCCAGCTTTTCGTCTATTTCCTTCAGGGCTTCCAGAGCGTGCAGCCTGGCATTTTCCTGATCGCCCAGCTGCCAGTAAGCCTGGGAGAGGGTTCCTTCCAGACGGGAGAAATCGCTGCCGTCGTGTTCCCGGCGGTATTTGATCCATTTTTCCGTATGTCTGACCTGGGCCTTGTAATCACCCCGGGCTTCCGCGAAGATCTGCTGAAGTTCCAGGGAGCGGTCAGCGTCCAGGTGTTCGGCGTGAAGCACATAATACGCGTTGGCAGCCCGGAAGTCGTTGCGGTACATCCGCAGCTGGATCTGGCTGTCGTTCATTTCGCTGTCGGTCCGGTTCTTCCTGGCCCACTGCTTAAGGTGTTCCTCCGCCTTCTTCAGCTGGCCCCCCTGGGCATAGATTTGGAAGATCAGCCGGTTGCCGTAAGGATAGTCGTATTTGTTCATGGCCTGCCTGACGGTTTCCACCGCTTCCTCATAGCGCTGCATCTTTCTCAGGATGGTTGCCTTGCGGACATAGTACTGATGGGGCTTCTTGGCCTGGATCTTCTCCGCCTTTTCGATTGCCTCATCAGCCTGCTCAAGGGCCTTTTCCAATTCGCCCTTCATGGCATAAACAAAGCTGAGGCGGTATGGCGCGTCGACTTCTTCCGGTTCCTTTTCCTTAAGGGTGAGGAACTGCTGCTCAGCTTCATCAAAGCGGAACATATAGAGAAGACACATGCCAGCATAGAAGTGGCAGGAAGCGCCGCCGTCCATTTCAATGGCCTTCAGGAAGTAATCAAGAACCTTGTCGGCGTTCTTTTCCAGTTCCTGGTATTCAATGCGTCCGAGGTTATATTCAACGCTGCCGGAGTGGCTGGGATATTCCAGCAGCCGGAGATAGATCTCCTGAGCTGCCGGGTAATCCTGCATGCGCATCAGCACCCAGGCCTTGTAGTCCAGTAAGCCGTAGTGAGTCTGGTGGCACTTCAGGCCGCGGTCGCTGATCTGAAGCAGCTGCTGGAGGTCTTCCTTCCTGGAAGTATCCAGCACCTTGCCCTTTAAACACAGATAGTTGTAGAGCAGCTCAGCGCCGTATTCATAATCGGTTTCCCGGCCGTCAAGGGCTTTCAGGGATTTTTCGTAGAATTCGATGGCTTCCGCATTGTTCTTTTCCTCTTCAGCCAGCAGACCCTGGATGAACAGTACCGAAGGATCGTCCTGCAGGTCGTTTTTCAGCAGGAAGTCGATGATCTCTCGGGCTCCGTCCAGCCCGTCATTTCTGATCATGATCCGGGCTTTCAGAGTATAGATGGTGATGTCATTGCGGCAGAGATCCAGCGCATGGTTTACGGCATTGTAGGCTTCCCGGTCATTATACTGATGGAAGAGGGCCAGAGCCATGAGCATGTAGCCCTGATAACCGGCCGGGTATTCCCGGACCAGCTGCTGGCAGTAGTCAACGGTCTGATCGTACTTATGACTGTTCAGGGAGATCTGAGCCAGATGGGTGAGCGCCTCCGTCCGGTGCAGAGGATCCTGCAAGGCCTTGTCAAAGGCTTCCATGGCTTTCTCTTCTTCCTTGAGGCGGTAATGGCAGTAGCCGATGCGCATCCATACTTCACCGACTCTCTTGCGCCGGTTGATGTTCTTTTCGCTGTCCTCCGGCAATCCGGAAGCGACTTCCGCCAGCTTTTCCAGAAGGGGGATGGCCTTTTCAAACTGTTCAAAGCTCATGGCCAGGGAACTGTTGATGTTGTAGTAATCAAAGCGGTCTTCATAATCCTCGCTGAGGCGTTCAATGACTTCCCTGGCTTCCTCGTTCATGTCGTTTTCCAGATAGGCCCAGCCCAGATCAGAACGCAGGCTGTCATCATCGGGGTTCTCGGTCAGCTTTTCCTGCAGTTCTCTGATGATGGTCTCGTTCCATTCCCTGCGCTTGTTGTTGATGTCATACTGCGTCTGGGCGTTGGCGCCGCTTTCCCTGAGCAGGCTGTTGAGGATCTCCACGGCGTCATGGTGGCTGCCGGTCGCAAACAGGCAGTTGGCCTCATGCCAGCGGACCATGAAGTTGTCGGGATCCACCTGTTTCAGCTGCCGGCTGAGCGTCAGGCCTTCTTCATAGCGGCCGGCGCTGACCAGACAGCGGAGCAGAAGATTGCCGATGTGCAGGTTTTCCGGATACTGCTTCTGCAGATCAACCAGTTCGTCCAAAGCGGCTTGATCGCCTTCGTCGATCCGCACGACCAGCATCCGGGCGCTGCCGTAGGGATGGCTTTCGGGAAGCGCCAGCATCTGTTGACCGGCCTGTTTTCCCTTTTCGCTGTCTTCGCTGTCGTAGATTTTGAAGTAGAGATTGATGTAATTCTGGCAGGCTTCGCCGTCAACTCCCGGGCTGAACATGTCCATCGGCAGAGCGTCGTCGAAGTTGATGCCGTTAATGACGGCGTAGTCGATGAAATCCCGGGGATAGCGTTCATAGAGTTCGTCAACGCGCTGTTTCCAGGAAAACTGGGAATCCAGATAGACCCATACTTCATGGGGAAGCAGATAGGAACCCATCAGGAATCTGAGCAGAGCGTCCTCGCATTCCATGCGGGTGTCAATGGATTGACAGACTCTCTCATTGAGCAGTTTCTGCCACTGGCTCACGCTTATGCGTCTCTGGAAGTCGTCATAAAGAGCCGCGAGTTCGTCCTGCCATTTTTCCACAGGAGTCATTTCCCGGTCTTCCCCGTGCTCGGCGGCAAAGGCCAGGGCCTGTTCATAGGCTTCTCTGAGCTGCTTGAATTCTTCCGGCTTGTCTTCCGGATTGGTATCGGCAAGCAGCTGCCGGTAGGCAGCGCGGATGGCGTTGCGGTCGGTTGTCGGCTCGATCTTCAGTATTTTCCAGAACATGGCAAATCCTTCTTTCTCTTTCTTCCGTTTGTTTCCGGGGAAGTCCCGCTAAGAATATTATATATGAGATGCGCGGCAGGGAACAAAAAATCCCGGCAATGAAACCGGGATTTTTCTTAAGTCTTTTTGCGGGATTAACGGTAGTACTTCATGTTGTTGAAGAAGTTGTTGACGGCTTCGTTGAACTGCTGCCACAGATCTTCCTCATTGTCCTTGCCGCAGAATCCTACTTCCTTCCATCTGGCTCTTAAGCCCTTGACCTTCTCGACCATCTCGTCGGAGAAATCGCTCTGGGCGACACACAGCTTGGCTTCCGCGAGCAGTTCCTGCTTCTTGGCAGCTCTTTCCTTGTAAGTCTCTTCGAGCTGAGCGTAGTGAGCCTTTCTGTTGGCGTAGAATTCGTTTCTGGCGGCGGAGAACTGCTTCCAGAGATCATCGTCGTAATCTCTGCCGGCGCTTCCGGCGGCCTTCCACTGATCCATCAGGGCATTCATGTCATTTCCGGTCTTGCGGAAATCGGTGGACTGAGCCAGTTCCTTGGTCTTGGCGATCAGTTCTTCCTTGACGGCCTTGCTGGCGGCGAATCTTTCGGTCAGGTTCTTGTAGTATTCCTTTCTCTTGTTGGAGAATTCGTTTCTGATTTCCTTGAACTGTTCCCATAATGAATCGTCGGTTTCCTTGTCGGTCATGCCGGCAGCCTTCCACTGTTCCATCAGGTCGTTCATCTCTTCCGTAGCCTTCTTCATGCTGGTGGATTCCAGCAGCTTCTTGGCTTCTTCAATAATAGTGGCTTTGGTCTCAGCGGCTGACTTGTTCAACTCAGCACCCTTGGCCAGGATGTCGTTTAAGTACGAATCAAACTTGCTGTAGAGCTCTTCTTCGTAGTTTGATTCATAGTCGCTGTTTCTTTTCCACTTTCTACGGAGAGCATTGACCTTAAAGAGAGCGTTGGTGACGGTCTCACTTTCGGCAAGTTCCTTAGCCTGTTGCACCAGTTTTTCCTTGTGCTCAAAACTTAAATCTAAATCATCGTAACTCATAAAAACACCTACCTATATATGGCTTAAC
>JAGAFL010000044.1:0-38801 GCA_017612595.1 Erysipelotrichaceae bacterium
ACCATGTGGCCGTTTTCCTGGAAGTATTCCAAGAACATTCTTCTGATCTGATCACTGCTGATCTGTTTCAGTTCTGCACTCTCCTTAACAAATAAAAAATCGTCCTGTCAGGAACGATTTCATCGCGGTACCATCCTGTTTCAGGCTTCGGTTAAGAAGCCTGCACCTCAATTCGTTCCGTTAACGCCGGATTACGTCAATGTTTGCATTGCACAATGCGGATAGCTTCAGCCCTTTCCCCTGACAGTTTTCACCGGCCACTGTCTCTCTGCAAGGTTATCGCGGCTTACTGGTTCCGCATATCGCTTTCCGCTGAAAATTATAGCACAAAGCTTTTTGCTTTGTATAGCACCAATTTCTAGGGCAGCAGTTCAATGTTCCGGTAGGTTCTCTCTTCCGTTATTACCATGTTCATCCTGACGTCATGCTCTGAAGTTTCGATGCTCTCAAGCTTCTGCGCCTCAAAGCCGACCGCCACCTTGCAAACGCTCAGTCCTCTCAGAAAGCGGTCGTAGAAGCCCTTGCCGTGGCCCAGCCGGTTAAGCTGTCCGTCAAAGGCCAGGCAGGGTACGATCACCAGATCGATGGCTTCCCTGTCCATCAGAATGCCGGAAGTTCTTTGCGGTTCCCGGATGCCGTAGCCGTTAAGCGCGTATTCTTCCTGCGGACTGTAGTAAGCCTGCATGTCATCGCCGCGGATGACCGGATAGCAGACCACGATGCCTCTTGACGCCATGATCCGGTTGAACTGGTCTACGTCAGCTTCCCGGTCGGTAGCCAGATAGGACATGATGACCCTGGCGTCTTCCAGCTGCGGCAGCTGAAGCAGCCTTTCACAGATCCGGCGGGAAAAGGAAAGCTTCTCAGCCTGGCTGAGCTGCGCCATTCTTTCCCTGATGATCTGACGCTGCTGCTGCTTAGTCATCCCGGAACTCCTCCCACAGTCTTTCCTTCAGGGTAGTGCGGCGGACGTAATGATCAGCGGTGGTGATGCCTCTGAAGAAGGCGTCCCGGTCGCCGATGATGATCAGGCTGCGGTAGGCCCGGCTTACCGCCGTATAGATCAGCCGCTTCTGCAGCATGATCCCGTAGTCCATGTCCATCGGCAGGATGACGATCGGATACTCGCTGCCCTGGGCCTTGTGGACGGAAATGCAGTAGGCGTGGGTGATGTTGGAGAAGGTCTCCCGGGTGTATTCGACGATCCGGCCGTCAAAGTCGCAGATCAGCCGGTCCTGACCGTTGATGTCATCACGGGCATAGATAACTTCCTCGATGATGCCCAGATCGCCGTTGAAGACATCGTCATCAGGCTGATTCTTCAGCTGGATGATCTTGTCCTGCTGGCGGAAGGTACGGTAACCGACCTTCAGTTCCCGCTTTTCTTCCGATGGCGGATTAAAGCGCTTCTGCAGGGCGACGTTTAGGTTGTTGATGCCGTTGAGCCCCATGTGCTTGGGGGCCAGCACCTGAACGTTCATGAAGCCTTCCGGCAGGGTCTCATAGTTGTTTAAAGCGTGTTCGACCACCTGCAGGGTCAGCGCCGTAATGTCCCGGCGGTCCGCCGCAAAGAAGCGGACGTCGTTTTCATCGGGTATCGCCTGGCAGCAGTCATTGCGGATGTCGGAAGCCAGGGCGATGATGTCGCTGCCTTCCTTCTGGCGGTAGATCTTTTCCAGCTTGATGCATCTGAAGCAGCCGCTGTCGATCACATCCCGCAGTACCGCGCCCATGGCCACCGAAGGCAGCTGGTCGGCATCGCCGATCAGGATCAGCTTCTTCAGCTGGCCGCAGGCTCTGAGCAGGCTGTGGAAGAGGTAGATGTCGACCATCGAGAACTCATCGATGATCAGGATGTCCACGGTCAACGGGTCGTTCTCATCCTTGGCAAACCTTCCGGTCTCCTTGTCCCACAGTAACAGCGAGTGAATGGTCTTGGCCGGGGCACTGGTCAGCTCGTTGAGCCGCTTGGCTGCCCGTCCGGTAGGAGCCAGCAGGTTGAGGCTGCACATCGGATAGATCCGCCGGCAAAGTTCGATCATGCCCCGGACGATCGTGCTCTTGCCGGTACCGGGTCCGCCGGTCAGCACCAGCAGGTCGTTTTCAAAGAAGGACATGACAGCCTCCAACTGCTTTTCCTGGTATTCAATGCCCAGTTGCCGCTGAACATCCTCGAGGCTGTTTCTCAGCAGTTCCTCATCCGGGCTCTCCAGAGATACGGAGGGGAACCAGTGCAGGTAGGATGATACGTAACATTCCGCATCGAACTGGCTTATCGGATAGATGCGGCCGTATTCGATCTGAATGCGCCGGTTCATCAGCAGCTGTTCGATGATCTCATCGCTGCTGCTTTCGCTTTCCTGGCTCAGCTGCTCGGTGAATTCATCCAGTTCCAGGTAGCTGTCGCCGTTGCGCATGCACATGTTCATCAGCAGATTCTCCGCCAGCGCGCACTGGCGGTTCAGGTCGTTGGGGTCGACGCCGATGGAAAGGGCGAAGCGGTCGATGGTCGCAAAGCCGATGCCGCCGACGTCCTGAATTACCTTATAGGGGTTGGAAAGCAGGATATTCATCGTCTCGTCCTGATACTGATTGCGGATCCTGAGGATGTTCTTCATCGACAGGTGATGACCGATCAGAAAGACGTTGTCGCTGTCCTGTTCCCGGGCCAGACCGTCCAGGATCGCCTGACGGCGTCTGGCCGTCATCTTAGGCACCTGATCAAGCACGGCATGATCGGCCTGAATGCGCTCGATCAGATTCAGTCCCAGAGCGTCGACCAGCTGGCCGGCGTATTTCTTGCCGATGCCCCTGAACTGGCTGGAGGAAAGGTAGCTGATCAGATCCTCACGGTTGTCATTGACCTGTTTCTGGCAGGATTCGATCTCGAACTGAATGCCGTAGCGGGGGTGCTCGACATATTCGCCCTGCAGAACGTAGGTCCTCTCTCTTTCGATCCTGTCCAGATAGCCGCGGACCGTCACTTCTTCGTCAACGCGGCTGTCCAGCAATGCGAAAACGGCTACGGTGTAGCCATTGTCGTCGCGGTGGTAGATAACCTTTTCAAAGTGTCCCTTGATCTCCATGTATGTGTCTGTAAACCAGTTCTCCGTGTTCTTCGCCTTCGATGAAGGTCTGTTCGATGACCGCCCCGCCGATGCACTGCTCGCCGCGGTAGAAGACGGCCTGCTGGCCGGGCGTCACCGCTTTGACCAGCTGGGGATAGCGGACCAGCAGATGATCTTCATCGATGTATTCCAGGGTCACGTCATTGTCCTGCTGGCGGTAGCGGAACTTGGCGGCTCCGGTAAAGGGCAGTTCAATGTCCTCAAGCCAGTTGAGGTGGGAAACGACGCAGCTGTCGGAATAAAGCCATCTGTCCTCATTCTGACAGGCGACGTACAGTTCATTGGTCGTTACGTCCTTGCCGACCACAAACCAGCGCCCGTGATCGCCGCCGATGCCCAGACCCTTGCGCTGGCCGATCGTATAGTACATCACGCCCATGTGCTCTCCGACCTTCTGGCCGCTGGAGACGTCGATGATGTCGCCGTCTCTGGCCGGCAGATAGTTGTTGAGAAACTGGCGGAAGTGCCGTTCGCCGATGAAGCAGATGCCGGTGGAATCCTTCTTGCCGGCTACGGAAATGTTCAGCTTTTCAGCGATCTTCCTGACCTCCGGCTTCTCGATGTCCGCCAGCGGAAACAGGGTATGCTCGAAGCAATTGCGTCTGACCTGGGCCAGGAAGTAGGACTGGTCCTTGTTGAGGTCAGCGGCCTTGAACAGTTTTCCATCCTGCACTTTGGCATAATGGCCGGTCGCAAAGGTCTCAAAGCCCAGTTTCTGGCCATGGCGGAAGAAGGCATCAAACTTGATGTAGCGGTTGCACAGGATGTCCGGATTGGGGGTCCGGCCGGCCTTGTATTCCTCAATGAAGTTGGTGAAGACGTCATCCCAGTACTCCCTGATGAAATCCACCCGGTACAGAGGAATGTCCAGAGTCTCGGCAACGCTTTTGGCGTCCAGATAGTCCTGTTCCTGGGGACAGATGTCATCGTTGACGGTGTCGTTGCCCAGAAAATCGTTATTGGTCATGGCGTCCCAGTTGCGCATGAAACAGCCGGACACTTCATGGCCCTGCTCTTTCAGCAAGTAAGCGGCAACGGCGGAATCAACGCCGCCGGATAATCCAACTAAGACTTTCATGGTTAAACCTCAATAATATTCATCAGTATCCGTTGAGATGATGCTCACGGATGTAGGCGGGATAGTCAAACAGCGCCAGGTCCATGTCGATGCGGCCTCGCAGACCATCCACCTTGCCGTCGGAAGTATACTGCCACAGGACATAGCTTCCCTTGTAGTGCAGATTGGCGTTGAGCGTTGACCACTGAGCCAGCGCCACCCCGGCCAGATCGGTTCCCCGGGGACCGTACTGCTTCAGAAATTCCCTGTCCAGCTTGCGCAGGTCGCTGGCCGGACAGTAGACGACGACCTCGTAACCGGCTTGTCGGATGATGTCGCAGTAGCGGCTGATGATCAGCATCTGGCTGTCAGCCGGCAGGCTCATCTGCGAGGAGTGCTCGAAGTCCATCATGATCGGGTATTCAAACTGATAGCTGCCCCTGGACAGGTAGTACAGCAGGGAAGCGGCTTCCTCAACGGCCGACTGCTCGTCCGTGCACATGACATAATGATAGATGCCCACGTCCAGCCCGGCAGCCTTGGCCCGCTGGTAGTTGGCCTGGAAGTACTGGTCCTGATAGCCGTTTTTAACCGTGGAATAGGCGATGCGGATGTAGGCGAAGTCATAGCCCTGGGCTTTGACGGTGTTCCAGTTTTCCTGAGTGATGTTGCCCTGCCATTTGGATACGTCAAGGCCGTTGGCTACGAAGCGGTCGGAAACCTCTACCTTGATGTCGACCCGGTCGTGGCCGTCGGATGACCAGGCGGTCAGCACGGTGGTGCCGTAGCCGTTGGCCGTGATCAGGCCGTCGGCGGAGATCGAAGCGACGCTCTCGTCAGCTGAGCGGTACAGCACCCGGGCATCGGCGTTGATGGACTGGAAGGCGGTATTGCACTGGAAGGTGCGCCCTTTCATCATCGGGACGCAGACGACCGGGATCTGGATGTCGCTGATCTTGACCTCGACCCTGTAGCTGCAGCGCAGGCCGCTGGAAGAAGTTGCCCAGATCGTGGTCTTGCCGACCGACAGGGCGCTGACCTTGCCGTCGGGGCCGACGCTGGCAACCTGAGGATTGGTAGAGGTATAGCTTACCGTCCCCACCTGCTCTTCGTTGCCGACCTTGACCTTCTGAACGTAGGTGCGTCCCAGAAGGACGACCTGTGAAGAAGTCGAAAAAACCATCTTCGCCGCCTCGCTTTCCACTTCAAAACTCATGGTCTGTACCAGCCCGTTGCCGGTAACGATGTCCACGGTCGTATGACCTTCCTTAAGGGCTCTGACTACGCCGTCTTCGCTGACGCTGAGGATCTCTTCATCAGCGATGGTGAAACTGACCGGCTGATAGCTTTCCTCCGGCAGAACTTCATATTCCAGCTGATAGCGGTCCTTGACCCGGATGGTCGCTTCCGCGGTATCCAGAATGAGCTGCTGAGGCTTTTCGTAGACATAGAACTTCATGACTCTGACGATCTTGCGGGAAGTCAGAGTGATCTCACAGTATCCCGGCTGAAGGGCGGTGAGCAGGCCGTTTTTATCAACGGTGGCGACTGTCTCATCGCTGCTCTGGTATCTGACCCTGGCGCTTCCGCAGCCGTGGCCCATCCTGATGGGATTGATCTGGTACTGCTGGCTTTCCATCATGCCGACTTCCTTTTCCCTCAGCAGCATGTTGTAAGGTTCCTGATAGTTGAAGGTAGGATCGAACAACGCCAAAAAAGTATCCCTGTGCAGCCACATCAGGATGGCAAGGATACCGGAAAGGATGAACAGCGTTACCGCCAGAATGATCTTTATTCTGATCTTAGCCTTCAAACTGATAATCCTCCCTCAGCTTGCCGCAGGTATCAAAACTCGGGCACTGCTGGCCGTCGCACTGGCACTGGATGTGTTTCTTGATGTTGCGGACGTCAAAGGCCTCAATTTCCTCTTCGTCATAACCGACCAGGAAATTGCGCTCATCGATCATGATCGGCCGCTTCATGGTTGAGGGATTGTTGCGGACGAATTCGATCAGCTCGTTGGTGGACATGGAATCGATGTCGATGTCCTGTTCCCTGATGATCTTGGAACGCTTGGAAATGATGTCATCGATGCCGTTTTCACTGCGGCTGAGGATGTATTTCAGTTCGCTCTCCTTAAGAAGCGAATTGAAAATGTTCTTTTCCACGTAGTTTATTCCCTTTTCCTTTAACCAGTGTTTTGCTTTTCGGCAGGAAGCACAACCCGGTGAAGTATAGATAACCAGCATAACCTCGCCTCCCGTTGTATACACATGGCCGCAGCCATTCATTCATCATCATTCAGCTGAAGAAAAGCCATTTTCCTTCATTTATATTGTACACTTTCCGCTGTCCATTATTCCACATGGTTTTTGTAAATAAGCAAGGTTGGAAATCTTTTCAGGCATAATAAAGCCCTCCGGTAAGGGAAGGCTGTATTATCAGTTGTCCGAGAACTAGGCAGCAACCTTTTCCAGGGCCTTCTTGGCCTTCTTGGTCAGATCGGTGAAGCCCTTGGGATCGTGAATGGCGATCTCGCTGAGCATCTTTCTGTTGACTTCGATCTTGGCCAGCTTCAGGCCGTGCATCAGGTTGGAGTAGTTGATGTCGTTGTTATGGGCGGCGGCGTTGATACGGGCGATCCATAATCTTCTCATTTCTCTCTTGAGCTGTCTTCTGTCTCTGTAGGCGTACTTCAGTGAGTGCATTACCTGCTCATGAGCGGTACGGTACAGGGCATGCTTGGAACCAAAGTAACCCTTGGCCAGCTTTAAGGTCTTCTTATGACGTCTGTGGGTAACGGGACCGGTTTTAACTCTTGCCATTATTCAATTCCTCCTACAGCTGGATCAGCGTCTTTACACGCTTGTAATCGCTGTTTGAAATAAGTGCGGATTTCCTTAAATGCACTTTCTGCTTGTGGGTCTTTCTGGGAGCCAGATGAGAAGTATAGGCATGATGTCTCTTCAGCTTGCCGCTGCCGGTTACCTTGACTCTCTTAGCCAGGGCTCTCTTGGTCTTCATTTTAGGCATAACTTTTCCTCCTATTTCTTGATCGGTGACAAAGTGCAGCTCAGTGTATTGCCTTCCAACAGAGGCTGCTTTTCAATGTTTGCCACTTCGCTGAGTTCAGCAATGAAATCATTCATGATCTTTTTGCCAACTTCCTGACGAGTAATCATTCTGGCGCGGAAGCGCATGTCGATCTTGACCTTGTTGCCGTCGGTCAGCCACTTGTTGGCCTGCTTGACCTTGGTGTTGAAGTCATTGACATCGATGACCGGTGAAAGCCTCATGGCCTTGAGTTCGGTCGTCCGCTGATTCTTCTTGGCTTCCTTCGCCTTTTTCTGCTGTTCAAAGCGATATCTGCCGTAGTCCAGTATCTTGCATACCGGAGGCGTGGCCTTGGGGGCTACGCAGACGAGATCGAGATCGTAACCGTAAGCTCTGTCCAGAGCCTCGTTACGAGTCAGAATTCCCAATGAATCGCCATTGGGCGCAATAACCAGTACTTCCTTGAAGCGAATACTCTCGTTGACTAAATCGTCATTCTGATTCTTCTTGCTGATACGCAACACCTCTTTCTTTCTAAAGAAAAGTGGGCTTGCACCCACCAAAAATCAATCCACAGATGATTAGCGGCATTTACCTATGACCCTGGGGGCCATCAGGTGAGAAGGGGTGCTTCTTCTTTCCACGTTTCTTTACCCGTATATCTTAACAGACACCCTGCCCGCTGTCAACAGCGATTTTCCCGTTTTCAGGCAATCGGAAAATGTGTGATGTCCGGCTTCAATTATACACAGAATCTTCACAATTATTTATCTGTTTTTCACTTTTCCTTCAGTTCTTTTTGACCTTGCCCTTATACAATGAAGCCATCCAAAGGAGGTGTGGACCATGGAATATCAGCAGATCTTCGAGAGGGTGGAAGCCAAGTACGTTCTGACTGACGGTCAGTACGATCAGCTGATGAAGCTGATCGGTCCTCATCTGAGTCCCGACCTGTATCCCCATTCGGAAATTCGTTCCATCTACTTCGATTCCGGGGACTTCCGGCTGGTCAGGAATTCGCTGGACAAGCCGGCCTATAAGGAAAAACTGAGACTGCGCAGCTATGGCGAAGTAAGCGACGATTCCCCCGTCTTTCTGGAGATCAAGAAGAAGTGCCGCGGCATCTGTTACAAGCGCCGTCAGGACATGACTTACCGCCAGGCGCTGAACTACACCGTCTTCGACCGCAAGCCCATGGACAGCCAGATCATGAATGAGATCGACTACCTGCGCACCAGCTGTCAGCTGCAGCCGAAGGTGCTGATCTGTTATCAGAGAGACTCATTTGTCTCAGCTGACCAGCCGGATCTGCGCATCACCTTTGACCGCGATGTCCGCTTCAGCCTGAGCAACATCGCTCTCACCAACAGCAATCCGGAAGGAACCGTTCTGGACAGCGGCAGCCGCATCATGGAAGTCAAGACCCTGACCGCCATGCCCCTGTGGCTGACCGGCGTTCTCGATTCTCTGAACGTCTACCCGTCCAGCTTCTCCAAATACGGAGCCGTCTATGAAAAGTATCTAATGAAAGGAGTAAGCCGAAAATGCTCGAAATATTATTCTCACCGATCTTCACCAGTTCATTTACCCTTACAGACTACCTGCTCTGCTCGTTAGTTTCCATCTTCATCGGTTCGCTGTTAGCGCTGGTCTACAGCCGGGTATGCCGCAACGACCCGTCATACAGCCTGACCCTGGTGCTGATGCCGGTGGTCACCCAGACCGTCATCATGATGGTCAACGGCAACATCGGTACCGGTCTGGCGGTCGCCGGAGCCTTCAGCTTCGTCCGCTTCCGCTCCCTGCAGTATAAGGCGGAGGACATCCTTTTGATCTTCGTTGCCGTGGCCGTCGGTCTGGCCTGTGCGATCGGCTATCTCGGCTTTGCCGTACTGTTCTGTCTGATCATCATCGCCATCATGATGATCTTCCATAAGGTCTTTTCCTCAGCTCTGTCTGCCGGCCACCGGGAATTACGGATCACCGTACCGGAAGGCCTGGATTACGAAAGCGAACTGAGCGAGATCATGGACCGTTATACCAGCTACTGCGAACTGCTTTCCGTCAGGACTACCAACATGGGATCGCTGTTCAGACTGACCTACGATGTCGTCCTGCGTCAGCCTTCCGACAGCCGCAGCTTCATCAATGAACTGCGCGTCCGCAATGCCAATCTGGAGATTTCCATCGGCACATTGCCGGAAATCGGTCAGTAAGCGTCATTTAACATCAGATTTACACAATCATCCGTTACCATATAATTATCATTATATGAAACGCGCATCTTATCAGCCGCACCATAAGCGGCAGGGAGGTACAACCAATGAAAACAAGAAAGATCACTCTGACATTCCTGTCACTGCTGACTGCCGTCTCTCTGATGGGCTGCTCAGCTCAGAATAACAGTCTTCCGGCCGGCAATCAGCCAGTCTTCCCCTCCGGCCAGCCGTCTTTCCCATCCGGACAGAACGGCAATGACCCCTTCAGTACGCCGCAGACCACAACCGAGACAGTCAGCCTCAACACTGAGGAACAGTTCAGCGAGCGCGATCTCAGCCAGCAGGCCGATCTCAGCGACGCGGCATACCTCAGCGTAGCCGACGGCCAGGACATCACCATTACCGCCGAAGGCGTCTATGTGCTCAGCGGCCGGGCCGAAAACGTCACGGTAACCGTCAAGGCGGAAGAGGGCGCCAAGGTCCAGCTGGTCCTTGACGGACTGACCATTACCAACACCGGCAAGCCATGCATTTACGTAAAGAGCGCCGACAAGGTCTTCATTACCACTGCCGGTTCAGACAGCTCGCTGACCGTAACCGGACAGTTCAGCTACTCAGAAGATGAAAAGGCCGATGCCGTGATCTATTCCAAGGACGACCTGGTGCTCAACGGCACCGGCAAGCTGGTCATCGTCTCCTCCGACAACGCTGTCAAGACCAAGGATGACCTGAAAATCACCGGCGGCAGCTATGAGATAACCTGTGCAAATAATGCCCTCAGAGCCAACGATTCCATCCGCATTGCCGATGGCAGCATATCCATCACCACCGAGGATGATGGCCTGCATGCCGAGGATGATGACGATGATACCACCGGCTACATCTACATTGCCTCTGGAAGTCTGAGCATCAGCGCCGGGGATGACGCCGTTCACGCCACCACCCTGCTGCAGATCGACGGCGGCAGCCTGACCATCACAGCGGCGGAAGGACTCGAAGCCACCGAGGTGGTGATCAATGATGGTACTGTAACCATCAGCGCTTCCGATGACGGCATCAACGCTTCCCGCAAGAGCGAGAGCTACTACTGCTTTGCCCGCTTCACCGGCGGCAATGTCACCATCACCATGGGCCAGGGCGATACCGACGGCGTCGACGTCAACGGCGATCTGTTCATCGAAGGCGGCACCATCAGCGTAACCGGACAGTCATGTTTCGACTATGACGGCTGCTGCTCCTTCACCGGCGGAACCGTCTACACCAACGGCCAGCAGGTAAGTGAGATCACCAACCAGTTCATGGGCGGTCAGGGAGGTTTCCCCGGCAGCCAGCAGCCCGGAGGTCAGGGAGGCCAGAAACCCGGCGGTAAAAACGGCCATTAGAAAAAGACCGGTCAGTTCAGTCAGAACCGACCGGTTTTCCTTTGACGTTAATTGGCAACGATGTTGAGCAGCTTGCCGGCCACGTAGATGACCTTGCGGACGGTCTTGCCCGTCATCTGTCCTTCCACGCCGGGCAGCTGGACAGCCTTATCATATACCTCATCCTGAGAGGCGTCCTTGCTGACGACTACCTTGCCGCGGACCTTGCCGTTGACCTGAACGACGACCTCAATGTCCTCGACGACCAGTTTCTTTTCATCGTAGGCAGGCCAGGGTTCATAGGCCAGGGTTTCCTTGCCGGTATAGTGCTGGTACATTTCCTCGCAGACGTGCGGGGCAATCGGCGACAACAGCTTGATGAAGTTGACGATCATCTCGCGGTTGACCTTTTCGACCTTGTAGCACTCGTTGATGAAGATCATCATCTGGGAAATGCCGGTATTGAAGTTCAGAGAGTCGATGTCTTCGCTGACCTTCTTGACCGTGTAGTTGTAGACATAGTCAAGTTCAGGCGTCGGCTCATCGGTGATCTTCTCCGGGCTCTCCATGATCAGTCTCCAGACTCTTTCGATCCATCTTCTGGCTCCCTCAACGCCCTGTTCGCTCCAGGGCTTGGAAGCCTCCAGGGGACCCATGAACATCTCATAGAGCCTTAACGTGTCCGCGCCGTAGTCCCGGACGATGTCGTTGGGATCGACGATGTACTCAGGGTATCTCTTGCCCATCTTGATGCCGTTGGCGCCCAGGATCATGCCCTGATGGACCAGTTTCTTAAACGGTTCCTTAACGGGAACCAGACCCTTGTCATACAGGTAGTTGTTCCACATGCGGGCGTACAGCAGATGTCCGACCGCGTGCTCCGGACCGCCGACATACAGGTCGACCGGCATCCAGTGCTTCAGCAGCTCGTAGTCGGCAAAACACTTGTCGTTATGGGGATCGATGTAGCGCAGGAAGTACCAGCTGCTGCCGGCCGAACCCGGCATCGTTGAGGTCTCCCGCTTTCCCTTCTGGCCGTCTACGGTGACGTTGACCCAGTCGGTGGCTCTGTCCAGCGGTGAAGCGCCGCCCTTGCCCGGAGCGTAGTTGTCCAGTTCCGGCAGCAGCAGCGGCAGCTGATCTTCGCTCAGGGAGATCATGTTGCCGTCTTCCAGATGGATGATGGGGATCGGTTCGCCCCAGTAGCGCTGACGGGCGAAGATCCATTCTCTCAGCCGGTAGTTCACCTTAGCTGATCCGATGCCCTTCTCTTCCAGCCACTTGATCATGGCGCTGATGGCATCTTCCTTGTTCATGCCGTCCATGAAGCCGGAATTGATGTGCAGACCGTCTTCGGTCCAGGCTTCCCGGGAGATGTTGCCGCCTTCCAGAACCTGGATGATGTCCAGGCCGAACTTCTTAGCGAACTCATAGTCTCTCTGGTCGTGAGCGGGGACGGCCATGATGGCACCGGTTCCGTAGCTGGCCAGTACGTAGTCGGAGATCCAGATCGGGATCTTCTTATTGTTTACCGGATTGATGGCATAGGCGCCGGTGAAGACGCCGGTCTTGTCCTTGTTCAGTTCGGTTCTTTCCAGATCGCTCTTGGAAGCGCACATCTTCTTGTACTCTTCCACTTCCGCGCGCTTGTCAGGGGTAGTGATCCTGTCGATCAGCTGATGCTCGGGTGCCAGGACACAATAGGTGGCGCCGAACAGAGTATCAGCCCTGGTGGTAAAGACGGTGAACGTCTCGTCATGACCGTCAACCCGGAAGTTGACCAGAGCGCCGGTAGAGCGGCCGATCCAGTTGCGCTGGATCTCCTTGGTGGATTCCGGCCAGTCGATCTCATCCAGACCTTCCAGTAAGCGGTCAGCGTATTTGACGATGTCGATGACCCACTGTCTCATGTTCTTGCGCACGACCGGATAACCGCCTCTTTCACTCTTGCCGTCGATGACCTCATCGTTGGCCAGCACGGTCCCCAGTTCTTCGCACCAGTTGACCGGCATGTCCACGCACTTGGCCAGACCGTCGTCAAACAGCAGCTTGAAGATGTACTGCGTCCACTTGTAGTATGACGGGTCGCAGGTGGAGACCACGCGATCCCAGTCATAGGAGATGCCGATGTTCTTCAGCTGACCGGTAAAGGTCTTGATGTTTTCCCGGGTAAAGCCGTCGGGATGGTTACCGGTGGAAATGGCATACTGCTCAGCCGGTAAGCCGAAGGAGTCAAAGCCGATCGGATGCAGGACGTTGTAGCCTTCCATCCTCTTCTTGCGGCAGACGATGTCCGTCGCCGTGTAGCCTTCCGGATGACCGACATGCAGGCCCTGACCGCTGGGGTAGGGGAACATGTCCAGAACGTAGTACTTGGGCTTGGAAAAATCCCGGGTATCCGTCCTGAAGGTCTTGTTTTCTTCCCAGTACCGGCGCCATTTCTTTTCGGTTGCTTCATGATTGTAACTCATAGACTCTCACTCCTTAAACAAAATAAAAGGTGCTACTCTAAGGACCCTTTGCGGGCGGTACCACCTTAGTTGACATAATGTCCACTCATACTGACCTTAAAGCGGTCATCACTTTCAGCTCCCGGGCTGAGTTCGGCATTCGGTACACCGGCTCGCATCATCCGCCGGCTTTCTGAAGTGACCTTTCTGCCTGATGGTCCCGTTCAACGCTATTTCTATCTTATCAGTTCCGCTTCAAAAGTCAATTACTTGAGCATCCTCAGCAAGCCGCGGTAGAAGGAACCGGAGGTGTTGTTGGCGTTGTAGATGAAACTGCAGAGAATGATGTCGCAGTTGGGCTTGTCGGCCAGAAACTCTGCCAGAACGATCCGGTTATTGTTGTTGCCGTTGACATGGCGGGGGTCAACGACATATATCGTGCTGTAATGGTTGCACAGCCAGGGGACAAAGGCGTTGCCGGTGGAGTCCTTGATGAGGATGGCTGTCTTATTGGTGCTGGCAGACGTATTGATGATGATGAACGGGTTGTCGCCGTCGGTAAAGAGCCGGTAACGGTTCCAGCCGGTGTATTTCTGATTGATGACCTTGATGCTCTCCCCGTCAGACAGAGTCCTGATGTTGTGGTAGACGGTCGCCTCGGTCGCCACCTTGGGCATGTAGTAGTAAACGTAGTCAGGGTTCTTGGCCAGAATGGAACTGCTGGTCTGGGTATAGAAGGTGCCCAGGAAACCGCTGACGCGGCCTTCCTCCATGTCTTCCAGTTCATACGGCAGGATCCTGAGTTGGGTGCACATCTGCCGGTAGGCATAGTAAGCGCCCCGGGTCGTCCAGTGGTGATCCGTATAGAAATAGATGTATTCATCCTTATGCTCTTCCAGAATGCTGTAGACGTCGGGAACGATCACTCCCTTGAGGTTCTCCCTGACTAACTGCAGCCAGGCCTTCTGGTCATGGTTGGCGGTATGGTACTTTTCCTCGGAATAGAAGGCTGAGGAGTTGGGAGCGACGACGGCGATTACGTTGTTATTGGGGAAGAGGCTCTTGATCTTCTTGACCGCATTGGTGTAGGCCTCGGCGCCTTCAAGAGTACCGTTGAAGATCTTCATTCCCCTATCATCCTTGATGATGATGCCGGAAACTTCGGTACCGCTGGCAAACTGTTCATATCCCCTGCCGTCAAACGGCTCTGCCAGCAGGTCATCCAGGGATATCAGGTCTTCCTCCGGCACTTCGATGTTTTCGTCCGGATCATCATCGACATTGACGATCACCTCACCGCCGGACCCGGCCCGGACCACGACGGCACTTCTGAAGTTGCCGAAAACATCCAGCCAGTAATCCCTGAACGGGAAGGTGTCATCATAGGCCAGCTGGCTCTGCGACATGAAGGAACCGTCCAGCAGGCTGCTGACGCTGAACTGCGGGAAGCGGTTGAGTTCACGCTGTTCTCTTTCCGAAATGACCGGGTTTTCGTCAAGCAGACTGATGACTCCCAGGGCGCCAAGGGAAAGCACGAACGCCAGAATGATGATGATGCAGAATACTCTTTCCTGTTTTTCGTACATGCGCGCTGCCTCCCTCAGAAATTGAAATACATGAAGGCGTTATAGCCTGAACCGACAATGCCGGCAATGCACAGATACAGCAGAGCCATGTCAAACACCAGGGTCATGATGAACCAGAAATCCGGGGTCTGAGCATAAAGGATGTCCATGTTCTTCTTTACCTTCCGGCCGATCGGCAGACAGGCCAGAATGCAGACGGCATAGACAGCGCTGCTGTTGATGAAATAGGTGGTGTGGATCTCGTCCCACAGAGGAGCTCCCTTCATTCCCAGCATGGTGGAAATGACCGTAAGCCCTTCACTGAAGTCGCTGAAATAGAATATCGTCCAGCCGATCACCAGCAGAAAGAGGGTGAGCAGGTGGTTGATGACCGGGATCCTGTCAAGCTTTCCCCGGAAAATGAATTTCTCGATTGCCAGGATGACGAAGAAGTATAGTCCCCAGATGATTAAGTTCCAGCTGCTGCCGTGCCACAGGCCGGTCAGAGCCCAGACCACCAGCAGATTCAGCAGCTGATGACGGCGGTTACCGCCCAGGGGAATATAGACGTAATCGCGGAAGAACGCGCCCAGGGAAATGTGCCAGCGGCGCCAGAACTCCGAGCAGGAGCGCGAGATGTACGGATAGTTGAAGTTTTCGGCAAACTCGAATCCGAGCATCCTGCCCAGACCCAGAGCCATGTCGGAATAACCGGAGAAATCGAAATACAGCTGCAGGGCATAACAGATCATGCCCGCCCAGATCAGCAGGACCGGCTTGCCGGTGATGCCGTTTTCCATGACGTATTCCAGCGTTCTGGCGATCTCGCCGGAAAGGATCACCTTCTTGGCGCAGCCGATGATGAAACGGGTTATGCCGTCGACCATCTGCTTAAGGTCAAAGGGCCGTGATTCCATCTGTTCTCTGACATCGCCATAGCGCAGAATGGGACCCTGAACCAGCTGAGGGAACATGCTGATAAACAGCAGAAAACGGAAAAAGCCGGTTTCCGCCGGTATCTTCTTCCGGTAGACATCGGCAACGTAGCCGATGATCTGGAAGGTATAGAATGATATTCCCAAAGGCAGCGGCAGCTCGGGAATGTGGGTTTCCGTAGAGAACAGGCGGTCAAGATTGCTGATGACGAAGGCCGCATACTTGAAGGTAAACAGGACAGCCAGAAGCAGGATGATCATCAGGATCATTACCAGCCTGACCTTCTTATGATCGCCGGACCCAGAACGGTCTATGCACAGAGCCGTCAGCCAGCCGATGAACGATTCGGCAATGAGCAGAAGGATGTAAACCGGTTCGCCGACCGCATAAAAGACCAGCGACAGCAACAGCAGCATGGCATTTTTCAGCTTTATGCTGGGCATCATGTAATAGAGAATGATGCTTGCCGGCAGAAACAGCAACATGAACAGCGAACTGGAGAAAACCATGCCCTACTTCCTTTCCTTATTAATGAATATGATAACACCATAAGCCAATATGTTCAAAAACCAAGGGCCTTAATTGTAATTCCGCCTGAGCCCTGGCGTATTATAATGTATTCATGAACAACCCTTTCCCCTATTCCCTGGACAACAAGCGCTATCTGACCTGGAACTACTATTCCCTGCAGAAATACGGCCGCAAGATCTATAAGGTACCGCTGGACGGACCGTTCACCTGTCCCAACCGCGACGGTACGGTTGCTTCCGGAGGCTGTCTTTTCTGCGCCGGCGGTTCCAATGCCTTCCCGGAGCTTTCCGATGAAGACCTGATGAAGCAGTACCGCCGCAGGCTGCCGATTTTTAAGAACAAGTGGCCGGACGGTCTGCCGATGGCGTACTTCCAGTCATATTCAAACACCTATGCACCTTTGGAAAAGCTGAAGGAAATCTACCAGCCCTTCATCGAAGCCGACGACATTTACGGCCTGGTGATCGCCACCCGAAGCGACTGTCTTGATGAAGCGAAGATCGCTTATCTCAGCTCGCTGACCGCCGTCAAGCCCGTATGGCTGGAACTGGGCCTGCAGTCAGTCCACGATCAGACCCTGAGAGAGATGAACCGCGGGCACGATTATCACAGTTTCCTCAGCTGCATCGATCTGCTGAAGGATACGGGCATCAATGTTTCCGTTCACCTGATCAACGGCTGGATGAGCGAAAGCGAAGAGATGATGCTGCAGACGGCCCGGCAGGTCGGAAGACTGCCCATTCAGGCCGTCAAATTCCACATGCTCCACGTCTGCCGCAGCACTCCACTGGGTGAAAGATATCTTAAAGAACCTTTCCCGCTGTTGAGCAAAGAGGAATACACCCGCCTGGTAGCCTGCCAGCTGACCCTGTTACGGCCGGACATCATCATCGAACGGCTGACCGGGGACGGCTTGCGGGAAGAACTGCTCGCGCCCCAGTGGACACTGAAAAAAGTCAGCGTCATCAACGACATTGACAAGATCATGGCCGGCGAAAACTGGTGGCAGGGTAAGTTTTTCGAGAAATGAAAACGGACTTCCGTCCGTTTTTTCATCAGTCAACGTCGTATCCCTGCTCCTGCAATGGTTCAACGATGTCCCATAGCTCACAGTATAACATTGTAGATCCCTGCTGATTCCCTTATGTCGCCCGACGACATTTTTCAAAAAGAAAGGAAGAATCATAATTCTTCCGTTATCTTCATAAGCGCTTCAATGGCCTGTTTCTGGCCTTCCGGACTGTGCAGAAACAGCAGTCCCTCAAAGCCGCTGGCGATGCCGCAGATCTCTGTCTGTCCGTCATCCTGCTGAATGAACGTCAGCTGCAGAGCCACCCGCTCGCCGATCGTGGAGGCAAAGCGCTGAAGCATCCGCACGGCCACCTTACGGCCGCCGGTCTCATAATCGGCCTGATCGGTGACGCTGTAGCCTGTGCGGCTGGCCATGACGGCCTGCGTGACCTTTTCGACGATCTCGTCAAAGTTTCCCTTAACGGTTTTCTGATAGATCATGCGCTTTCTCCTAGCCGACGGCGCCTTCCATGTCGATCTTCAGCAGCTGATTGAGCTCAACGGCGTATTCGACCGGAAGTTCCTTGGTGAAGGGCTCCAGAAAGCCCATGACGATCATCTGCATGGCCTGAGCCTCACTGAGTCCCCGGCTCATCAGGTAGAACAGTTCCTCATCGGAGACCTTGGAAACCGTGGCTTCATGTTCCAGCGTACAGCGGTCATTCTGAACGACATTCTTGGGAATGGTGTCGGAACGGGACTGCTCATCCAGGATCAGGGTGTCGCACTGGATCCGGGTACGGGCATTATCCGCCTTCCCGGAGATCGTCACCCAGTCGCGGAAGTTGGCTTCTCCGCCCAGACGGGCTACCGACTTGGAAATGATGGAACTGGAGGTATCTGGTGCCAGATGGATCATCTTGGCGCCGGTATCCTGCTTCTGAATGCGGCTGGCCACCGCAATGGTGATGGTCATGCCCTTGGCGCCCCTTTCAGCCAGCAGGCAGCAGGGATACTTCATGGTGATGGCTGAGCCGATGTTGCCGTCGACCCATTCCATCAGGGCATTCTCACCGACCCAGGCGCGCTGGGTGGTCAGGTTGAGAATGTTGGTCGACCAGTTCTGAATGGTATTGTAACGGGCCTTGCCGTTTTTCTTTACGACGATCTCCACGACCGCGGCGTGCAGGGAATCCTTCTGGTAGATCGGCGCCGTGCAGCCTTCGACGTAGTTGACGTTGGCGCCTTCATCGACGATGATCAGGGTTCTCTCAAACTGACCGCTGCGCTCCGAATTGATGCGGAAATAGGACTGCAGAGGCTTCTCCAGAGTCACTCCCGGAGGGACGTAGATGAAGGAACCGCCTGAGAAGCAGCAGCTGTTCAGGGCGGCGAACTTGTTGTCGGAATAGGGCACGACCGTGCCGAAATACTGCTTCACCAGATCGGGATACAGCTGGATGGCCGTATCGATGTCCAGGAAGATGACGCCCTTGTCATTGACCTCATGGAGCATGTTGTGATAGACGACCTCGGAGTCATACTGCGAGGTGACGCCGGCAAAGAACCGGCGCTCGCTTTCGGGAATGCCGAGTTTCTCAAAGGTGTTCTTGATGTTTTCCGGGACTTCCTCCCAGTCGTTTGTCTTCTTGTCCGTCGGACGGATGTAGTAGGTATAGTCGTCAAAGTCCAGATCGCTCATGTCCGGTCCGAAGTCCGGCATCGGCATCCGCTCAAAGGCCTCAAAGGCCTTGAGGCGGAAGTTCAGAAACCACTCGGGCTCATTCTTGATCTTCGATATGGCGATGACCGTTTCCCGGGTCAGGCCCTTGCCGGTCGTAAAGACGTTCTCGTTGACATCGGCAAAGCCGTACTGGTATTCGTCGGCCGTCTTGAACAGATCGCGGTTCTTCTCCTGACTCACTGCTCTTCACCTTCCTCCAGCAGCTCTCTGATGCCGTTCCAGCCGATGGTGGCGCACTTGATGCGGTTGGCCTGCTTGCCGACGTTCTTCATGCAGACGGCTTCGTCAAGCAGTTCCTCGTCGTAGTCCTGGCCGTCGATCATCCGGAAGTAGTTGTCGATGATCACCCTGGCCTGCTCAATGGTTTTCCCCTTGAGCAGCTGAGTCATGATGGAAGTGGAAGCGGTGGATATGGTACAGGCGACGCCGTCAAAGCGGACATCCCTGATGATGCCCTCCTCAATGTCAGCCTGAACGTGAATGTCGTCAATGCACGATTCGGAAGCCATGTGAATTTTCTTGTACTTCTGATCGTCAGTCAGAGAGTGGTTGCGCGGATACTCATAGTGGTCCATGATGATCTCTCTCAAAACGATCGGATCTTCCAGAAGCTTATTCATAACTCCCCTCCTTCCTACAGGAATATGTCAATGCAGTTTTCCAGGGTACAGTTCCTTAACGCCTGTACCAGCCGGTCTGCCTCTTCTTCGGTGTTATAGAAATACATTGAAGCCCTGATGGTAGCGTCCGTCCCCAGAAATCCAACCAGCATCTTGGCGCAGTGATTGCCGCTGCGCACCGCGATGTTCCGGCTGGACAGATAGGAAGCGGCGTCCTGGGCAAAGATTCCCCGGACGTTGAAGCTGCAGATGGCGCTGTCGCTGTCAGGGTTATAGAATTCGATGTTGTCCAGCTCTCTGAGTTTACCGGAAAGGTAATCGTGAAGCTGCTTTTCCCGCCTTTCGATCTCCGGCAGGCCGATCTTCTGAAGATACTCAGCCGCCTCAGCCAGACCGACAGCCTGACCGATCGGCACGGTTCCGGCCTCAAAGCGGTCGGGAACCTTGGACAGGATCAGATCGCCATGGCTGTTGAAGCGCTTGTTGGCGCCCCCGCCCAGCATCATCGGCTCCATTCTCTCCAGCAGTTCACTCTTGCCGTAGAGAACGCCGATGCCGGTAGGACCGCACATCTTATGACCGGAGAAGGCCAGCAGATCGCAGTCCATATCCTTCACGTCCACCTGCTTATGGGGAACGCTCTGGGCACCGTCGACCACGACGATGGCGCCAACCTGATGCGCCAGGGCGCAGATGGACTTCATGTCAGCCAGATAGCCCAGTACGTTGGTGACCTGGGCAACGGCTACTATCCGGACGCGTTCATGCAGCGCCTTTCGGAAATTATCAACGGTCAGTCTTCCGCTTTCATCCAGAGGAATGAACTCCACCCGGGCGCCGGTCTGTTCAGCCAGACGGAACCAGGGGAGGATGTTGGAGGCGTGTTCAGCCAGGGTTGAAAGGATGACGTCGCCTTCCCTGAGCATGCCCTTAAGCCCATAGGCCGCCATATTGAGACCCTGGGTGGTGCCGGAGGTGAAGATGACTTCCTCTTCTCTGGCATTGATGATGCGGGCCATGGCTGCCCGGGCATGGTCATAAGCCTGATCGGCCTCATAGCTCAGCGCGTAGTCACCGCGGTGGATGTTGGCGCTGAAGCGGGTATAGTAAGCCATCTCAGCGTCAATGACCTGCTGAGGCTTGAAGGAGGTGGCGCTGTTGTCAAAATAGACCAGCTGTCTTTCCCGGCCGCTTTCGTCCCACAGCATCGGGAAATCCCTGCGTATCTTGCTTACTTCAAACATTCGGATACCTTCGTTTCTATTTCCTTCTTCAGAAGGCTATTGAGTTCTTCATCGTCGATCACTTCCGTTACCGGCATCAGATAGCCGATGGTGATCAGCCGCATGGCCTGCTGCCGGGTCAGACCGCGGGTCTGCATGTAGAAGATCTGCTCGCTGTCAGGCTGACCCATGGTAGCCGCATGCGATGCCTTGACATCGTTGTCATCAATGTACAGAACCGGCAGGATCCGGCCCTTGGACTGCGGGTCAAAGGTCAGGATGCGGGAAGTCTGGTGAGTCTCGCAGCCGTGGCAGCCCTTATTGATGCGGTTTTTGACCTCAAAGTCGCAATAGCCGCTGCTGCGGGCAATGCCGTAGTTGTAGATGTCGGCCCGGGTATTGCCCTGGCTGTGCAGCGTATTCTGTTCAAACTTCTTGCTGACGGAGGTCAGAACGGCATTCTGCACTTTCAGAACGGCGCCCTGGCCATCCAGGCTGTAGCTGCTCTGAACGTTCAACTGATGATCGTTGAGCTGGCAGTAGGCAATGACGCTGCTGGAATCGGCCTGCAGACTGAAAGTGTCCCTCAGGCTGACCTCGGCTTCATTGTGGTTTATCAGCATGAAGGTCAGGCTGCTGCCCTGTTGCGCTGTGATTTCCAGGGAAAGATCCAGTTTCCTGTCGCCCTCGATCACAACGGTCAGCGACGTCTTTCCGCTGGCGGAAAACTGCCGGCTGACCTGCTGGCTTTCCGAAGAATTGATGATCACGGTTTGCGATGAACTAACCGTTTCCATTCTTTCTTCCTTTCTGATTTACCGCGCAGGAACCCAGGGAGACGCGCACCGGCGCTTCTTCCTTCCTGAACTCAACGTTCTGAGCCTTCAGCCACTCGTAGCCTTCGGCGTCGATCTTTTCCACCAGTTCGTAGCCGCCCTGAGCGACGATGCGGCCGTCAACCAGCACGTGAACGAACTGCGGCTTCAGGTATTCCAGAAATCTCTCATAATGGGAGACGATCACGGCAGCCATGCCGCCGGTCTCATGCATTTCATTGATGTTGTCAGCGACGATCTTCAGGGCATCGATGTCCAGACCGGAATCGATCTCATCCAGCATCGCCAGATCAGGCTTCAGAAGCTTCATCTGAACGATCTCGTTGCGCTTTTTTTCGCCGCCGGAGAACCCTTCATTCATGTAGCGGTGGGCCAGATCGTCCTTCATGCCCAGATCGCTGAAGGCCTTGTCCATCTGTCTGATGAAGGTGAACAGGGAGATCGGTTCCTGACGGTGGGCATTCACCGCCGCCTTCAGGAAGTCGGAATTGGTGACGCCGTCAATGGTCTGAGGGTACTGCATGCCCAGGAAAAGACCGGCCTTGGAGCGCTGATCGACGCTCATCGCCAGCAGATCCTGGCCGTCCAGGCTGATCGAGCCTTCGGTGACGGTGTAGGCCGGATGGCCCATTATGGTCATTAACAGGGTGCTCTTGCCGTTGCCGTTAGGCCCCATCAGCGCATGGATCTGCCCGCTGCTGACGGTCAGATCGACACCCTTGAGTATTTCTTTATCTTCAACACTGACGTGCAGATTTCTGATTTCCAGACACTTCATGTTAAAACCTCCTGAGTAATATATTATAGCACATCATTTCCGCCCGTTGCTGAGCAAACCTTTCCTCAGCAAACATTCAGAGAATATTCACATTGAATTGTAGAAACTTATTTATTATAATAAGTAAGCGTTTGGAGGTTTTCTATGAAAAAGTTTATTAAAGAAAATTGGTTCGTAGCAGTCATAGCCGTTTTCTTTGTTGCGATTTCCATCTACTTTGCCTACGATCAGCACAAGGATGATCTCCCGGGCAAGTCAATCGGCGGCAAGGACGTGGCCTTTGGCGTCGCCGACCACTATACAACCATGGACGATCTGTATGACGGACTGTACAAGAGCTACGGCGAAAGCCTGATCGGCCAGCAGTTCTCCAATGCCGTTCTCGACAATGCCGTTGAGACCACGCAGGAAATGGAGACCACGGCTCAGAGCTATACCGACTATTACGCTGAGATGTACTCCGCATACGGCGGACTGAGCTATCTGAATCAGGTCGCTCAGATATATTACGGCTACAGCGATTTCAAGACCTACATGCTCTACTCGCTGAAGTCTCAGGAACTTTCCACCAGATATATCTCCGCTCATGCGGAAGAATACGTCGACGAGGCCTTCATTGAGAAATACGATCCCCGCATCATCAGCTACTGCCTGATCAAGTTTGAGGATCCCGCCAACCCGACGGCTGACGAACAGGAAAGGCTGAAGAAGGCTCAGGAAGCCTGGGCTTCCGCTGACTACGATACGGAAAAGTTTGCCGACTTTGCCAGAAACTTCTCCGAAGACTCCTCAACCGCTTCCAGCGGCGGCAAGCTCGGTTATGTTGATTCCGCCACCACTTCTCTGGTAAGCGAATTCACCGAAGCAGCCATGAAGCTGAAGGCCGGTGAAGTCAGCGACTGGGTCTATTCCGAGAACTACGGCTACTTCCTGATCAAGTGCGATTCCACTTCCCTGGCTGACTACAGCAGTGAAAGCGACTTCGTATCCCGCATCCTCACCATCTATGAGAATGTCGGCAATGAGATCATGTGGAAAGCCGCCCAGGAAGCCGGCGTCACCTTCTCCGACCCCGACATCGAAGCTTACATCAAGAGTGAGCTCGGCTTAGAAAGCGAGGACAAATAACATGAAGAAGATCACGTTAACAATCATCGCCATCATGATGGTCGTCCTGCTGGCCGGCTGCGGCGACGCCTCCGGCAAGCTTACCGGCGGCAACCAGGCCCTGTTCACCATCGGCAAGACCAAGATAACCAAGAATGACTTCTACGAGGTAATGCGCGACTACGATGCCGGCGACTACATCATCAAGCAGGCAGCCAAGTACGTCGTCAATGCCGAAATCGAGACTACTGATGAGATCAGTGCTGAAGCCAAGAAGCAGTTTGACAAAACCGTCGCTGAATATGACGACCTGGCAGCCGCTCTGAAGGCTCTGGGCTACGCCAGCGAGGAAGAGCTGCTGGAAGACGTCATTGATTCCGTCAAGAGTGATAAGATGATCGACAAGTACATCGTGGACAACTGGGACGGACTGATCAAGCAGTACACGCCGCTGAAGGTCAGAGTCATGACCTTTACCTCAGCCGAAAGCGACGAAATCACCGTCCAGGACAGAGCCGCCAAGGCCCTGGCTGAACTGAAGGCCGGCGAAGCCTTTGAAAACGTCGCTGCCAAGTACATGGACACCAGCTCCGATAACTACAAGCTGGTCGCCGAAGGTCTGTTTACTTCAACCGCTTCAACCTACGACGCCAATGTCAAGGAATATCTGAAGACCGTCACTACCCCGGGCCTCTCCGAAGTCATCACCAACAGCACCGGAACCGTGACCTACATCGTTCAGGTCACCAACAACAACGCCGAACAGCTGAGAGCCGACTTCGTCGATTACCTGAAGACGGTCAGCACCATGACTCAGGAGATGTACTCCTACTACTTCAAGAAGCATAACTTCAGACTCTACGACATCGACCTCTACGATATCATCAAGAACAACTATTCTTCTTACCTGGTTCAGGATTAAAAAGCATAGCACATCATGAAGATGCCATCACTGATGGCATCTTTTATTGTCATAAAAACAAAAGATTCAGGTAATGCCTGAATCTTTTTTTCCGATGGCAGGGGTGGCAGGAATTGAACCCGCGTCAGCGGTTTTGGAGACCGCTGTACTACCATTGTACGACACCCCTACGGCCCTATCATCATAGCACAGTATGAAAACCGATACAAGAAAAAAGTGCTATAATGGCAGCGAGGTGAAATGACATGGATGAACTGATGGCCTATCTGAAAAGATTCAATGACGAGCGCGACTGGCACAAGTTCCATACGCCCAATAATCTTGCCAAATCGATCGTGCTGGAAGCCAATGAACTGCTGGAACACTTCCAGTTTTCCGAAGAAGACTTTGACCGCAAGAAGGTCTGCGAAGAACTGGCCGACGTCATGACCTACTGCCTGGACATGTGCGAAGTCCTGGATGCCGACCCCATTGAGATCATCTATGACAAGATGAAGAAAAACGAAGAGAAGTATCCGGCCCAGCTGTGCCGGGGGTCATCGGAGAAGTACACCGCCTACCAGAAGGACTGAAAGAAGAAGAAACATAAAAAAGACTGCCGCGGCAGTCTTTTGTTCAGTTTTCCGGAGTATACTGGCCTTCCTCAAAGGGCTTGCCCTTATACTGGAAGGTGATGCCGTCGTTGGCGTTGTAGCCGACGATCCGGCAGGGATACTGGGCCAGCTGCTTTTCAAAGCCCAGCTTGTAGTAGCACTTGGTGTTCTTCACCTTTTCGTATGGCAGCATCTCCATCTCGATGGCCACTTCGTCGTTTTCGCCTCTGACGAAGGTGACGACGACTCTAACGGTATTCTCGTCGGAGGTTGAGCCGAAGAGATAGCAGAGGTGCTGGTCATCATGGGTCTCGCCATAGGAGATGGTATTGACCGGAATGTAGTAGGAACTGGTCGACTTGCAGAAGTAGTTGGCGAAGTAATCCGGCCACTTGCAGTAGAGGGTTCCCACGTGAGCATCCAGACCGACGCCGTTGTTGCTCTTGGCGAAGTACAGCAGGGTCTTCTTGTCACTGCCGATCTTCTCCTTGTAGATGACGCGGTAGAACCGGGCACCGTCATTTCTTTCCATGGTGTCAAGGAAACCGACCGGATACTTATATAGATAGTTATAGGCAAATGACATGGCGCCTACGTAGCACAGCCCGAAAGCCAGTACGATAAGCAGTGCCTTAAGCCATGGTTTCATTTTCTTCTTTTTCTTCATCAGTACCCCTCCAGATACTTTTTCATTATATACTCACTGCCATCTCATTTCAACCTGACCGCTGTTCTTTATTCCGAATGCCGGCGGGTATTTTTGTCGCAACCGGCTCATTAGTTGTATAATAGACATTGAGGTGAAAAGGATGATCATTCCCAAGGAATTTGAAGGACTGCAGGATCTCGAAGCCATGCTGCTGACCAGCATGCTGGGCACCTTTGAGGCGCTCAAGGAAGACCTGATCTCGATCCAGCAGGCTGAAAGCTACTGGCTCAGCGACTTTACCGCTGAGCTCTTTGAGGAGATGAAGCTCTCCCGGGAAATCGTCGCGCTGATCCAGGAAGGCGTTCAGCTGAAGGAGCTTCAGCAGTTCACCACCCTTTACTACGAAAAGCTCGACAGTCTGATCAGCTCATCCAAGCAGCTGATCGCCCGCTACTACACCGAATACGATGAAGACGGCAGAAACGACATCGAGATCACCTCAGCGCTGAATTAGAAAGAGGAATTCATATGAAAAAGGAAGATGTACTGCCATATAAGGACGAAATGATCAGAGATCTGGCGATGCTGGTAAGCTATCCCAGCGTCTTCAGCGAAGATGCTCCGCCTTTCGGCCAGGCCAACATTGACTGCCTGAATGCCGCTCTGAAGCTGGCTGAAGGCTATGGTTTTAAAACAGTGAATCTGGACAACTACTGCGGCTACGTGGAAATGGGCCAGGGTGAAGAAATCGTCGGTGTCCTCGCTCATCTGGACGTGGTGCCTGTTTCCAGCAACTGGACCAGCGACCCCTTCGTTCTGAGGCAGGACGGCGAGATGCTCTACGGACGCGGCACCTCTGACGACAAGGGAGCCGGCATCTGCGCTTTGACCGCGATGAGAATGCTGAAGGAAAAGGAACCGCAGTTCAGAAAGCGCGTCAGGCTGATCTGGGGCTGCAATGAGGAAAGCGGTTCAAGGGGCGTTGAATACTACGTGGAAAAGGAAGGCTACGTAAACTGCGGCTTTACCCCGGACGGCGAATTCCCGCTGGTCTTCGGGGAAAAGGGCATGGTCTTCGCCACCCTGAGAGCGCCCAGCGACAAGATCCTGGCCATTGAAGCCAGCAGCGCTCACAACATCGTCCCGGCCGTCTGCACGATGACCCTGAAACCGGGCTGCTTTGACGAAGGCAAACTGGCCGATTACCTGAACGCCCAGGGCATCAGCTACCAGCTGCAGGACAACATCCTGACCGTCCACGGCGCTGCCGCTCATGCCTCCCTGCCGGAAAAGGGCGTCAATGCTCTCTCCTATGCCGTTGAAGCTCTTCATCATGCCGGAATTGACGATGAATTCGTCAATGTCTATCACGATCTGATCGGTCTGGACTACAACGGCAACAATGCCTCCGTCGGCTTTGCCGATGAATACGGAAAGCTGACGCTGAACATGGGCGTTGCCGAAAAGAAGGACGGCGATGTCTGCGCCAGCATTGACATCCGCTTCCCGGTCACCATGAAGAAGGAAGATATCATTGAACCGCTGACCACGGCCGGTCAGGGCTACATAATCGATGCTGAGGGTGTCGACCCGCTGTTCTTCCCCCTGGATCATCCGATGATCAAGGCGCTTATGAAGGCTTATGTCGATGTCACCGGCGATACGGAAAGCCAGCCGATGTCCATCGGCGGAGGAACCTATGCCAAGGACATGCAGGGCATCGTAGCCTTCGGATGCGATGATGGCAAGCACAATTACCGCATCCATGACGATGACGAATTCGTCACCGTCGATTCCCTGCTGATGCAGACGGCCTGTTACTATCAGGCCATCCTGAATCTGCTGGAGATCTAAAAAAAAAACGGGAGAATCTCCCGTTATCGAAAACAGAAAAGCCGCCGGATCGGCGGCTTTTGCATGCTTACTTAATGATCTCCTCAATGCCCGGATAGGCCTTGGGAATGCTCATCTTGCGCTGCTTGCCCTTGTTGTCCTCATAGGTGCACAGATAGACGTCCGGCTTCTCCTCGAAGACCTGCAGGTTATTCAGCGGTACGGCCAGAGCCGCATTGGTAACTGAGGTGCGGTAAACGACGTCACCTTCCTTGTAGAAGGCGAAGTTGCTGGCGCTGACAAAAGGCGAGAGCTTGATCATGCCGACGATCAGGAAGACGAGGCTGCCGATCATCAGCAGGGCAAAGAGAATGGCTGCCACGGGATTACCGTCAAAGATGATGAGCAGCAGCAGAGCCAGAAAGGAGATGACGATATAGCCGATCAGAACGACTGCGAACATGCCGCCCTTGGCGACCTTGTTTTCCTTGGCATACTGCTTGTCATAGGCATAGAGACTTCTGTCCGGATTGCTCATTTCCTGCTGCATCTCCATCTCGATTTCCTCAAGATTGCCATCCAGACGCTTGCCGGCCAGAACGGCGGAGATCAGTTCGAAGATGATCACGACTTCAAAGACCAGATTGAGGATCATGTCGGCGCTGAAGCCGGTCAGATACCAGAAGAAGATCAGAACGAGAGCATCGAGGATGAACAGAGCCAGTCCGGCGAGCATCCATCTGGTGTTGTTCTTGGACATGAAGTAGCAGATGAAGAAAAGCAGGATCGGGATCACGGTGAGCAGTCCGATGCTGATGATCGGGCTGACGCCGTAGAATTCCAGCGTGCCCTTGAAGGCCAGGCCGATCTGCGGAAGCGCTGCGGCATACAGCAGCTGATAGCCGGCGTCAAAGGCCTGAAGCAGGCAGTTGACTGCCGTGAAGATGCCTACCAGAAGCAGCACCGTGCGTCCGGCCTTGTATTTATTAAGATCATAGAATTTCTGATTCATAAGAAAACCCCCTTATGAATTATTATATATCATTTGCCGGAATCTGTCGAAGAGTGAATCACCAGCCAGCCGGCAAAGAAAAAGAACCGCAGTTACGGTTCCTTGTTTTCAATGGTAGCCTGTACGGGGTTCGAACCCGTGAATGCCGCCTTGAGAGGGCGGTGTGTTGAACCACTTCACCAACAGGCCATGCGCGATTATTATAGCATAATGTGCGCAGATGTAAATAGCGTTTTCCGCTATTATTCACTTTCCTCCAGAATCTGTTTGCCCTGCTGATAATAGCTGACATCATCGAAGGCATCGAGCCAGAAGGTGCCGTCCTGGTAGCGGATCAGCGTCACCGAACAGTTTCTGATCAGGGTCTGGACGGTGATCTGGGGGAAGAGATATTCGATCAGATCGGCGCTGGCGCAGCTGCTGGAAACCAGAAGAATGTTGCCGCCGTCAGGATAGTCCCTGATGATCCTCTCAATGCCCCTGTACATCCGCCGGGCCACCTCGTCGCAGTGTTCGGTCAGGCCTTCCGGATCGTTATCAGCCATCATCTCGAACAGATCGCAGCAGCTGACGTGACCGTAGATCTCGTCTACTCTGCTCATGTCCAGCCCGAAGACATCCAGCACCGGCTGATACATCGTCTCATAGGGACCGGCTTCATAGGAGCCGTAGTACATTTCCCTGAAGTCGGTATCGATCAGTCGGGGAATGTCTTCGTCATTTTCCGATGTGCGGATGATGACCTCAGCGGTCTGCATCTGCCTCTTCAGATCGCCGCAGTAACAGGCATCAAATCTGATGCCTCTTAGGCCGGTGCCGGTACAGGCAGCCTGATGGATGCCGGTCTCGGTCAGATCGGAATCAGACCATCCCTGGACGACCTGACGGATGTTGCTCACGGTTTCTCCGTGACGGATGAGATAGATACAAAGCGGTTTGTTCATGTGGGGTTTCCTCTATACGATCTGGGTGATGTAGAACTTCAGGTAGTCGGTCTCCGGGACGTTCATCAGGATCGGATGGTCCTTGCTCTGCTGAGAGAAGGATACCTGCCTGAGTTCAACGTTCATCTCCCTGGCCGCTTCCTGCAGCATCTGTTCAAACAGCTGCCGGTTCATGAAATGCGAACAGGAACAGCTGACCAGATAGCCGCCCTTGCCGAGCTTCTTGATGGCCTGCTTGTTGATGTTCTTATAGCCGTTATAGGCGTTTCTGACGGTTTCCCGGCTCTTGGTAAAGGCCGGAGGATCCAGGATGATGAGGTCATAGGCCTTGCGGTCGATCTCTTCCAGATAGTCGAAGACGTCTTTGACCGCGAAGTTGATCTTCAGGCCATTGAGTTCGGCGTTTCTTCTGGCCATCTCGATGGCGCTTTCCGAGATGTCCACGGCCGTGACTTTGGCCGCGCCTCCCTTAGCCGCGTTGAGGGCAAAGGATCCGGTATGGGTGAAGCAGTCCAGAACCCTCTTGCCCCTGGCCAGCTGCTGGACCAGCAGGCGGTTATAGCGCTGATCCAGGAAGAAGCCGGTCTTCTGACCGTCAATGTAGTCAACGATGTAGCGGATGCCGTTTTCCGTGATCTCCACTTCCCGGCGGTCAAAGCCTTCCCTTCTCCAGTAATAGTCCTTGTACTCTTCCAGGCCTTCCAGCCGGCGGATGGCCACGTCATTGCGCTCATAAAGCGCATTTATTTCGATGCCTTCCTGAGCGAAGACTTCCAGAAGCGACTGGAAGATGTCATCCTTGATCCTTTCCATGCCGTAGCTGACGATCTGGGTCACCAGTACGTCACGATAGCGGTCTACGGTCAGCCCGGGCAGTCCGTCGGATTCCCCGAAGATGACCCGGCAGCTGTCGGTATCGTCCATGACGTCCCTGCGGTACTTCCAGGCATACTCGATGCGCCTTCTGAAGAAATCCCGGTCGATCTGATCGGAGGCGTTGCGGCAGAAGATGCGCACCCGGATCTTGGAGTTATCGGAAACAAAGCCGCTGCCCAGATACTTGCCCTTGCGGGAGATGACGTCAACGATGTCGCCGTTGTGATGCTCGCCGCTGATCTCCACCACTTCTCCGTCATAAAGCCAGGGATGGCCTTCCAGGTATTTGGCTCCCTTGTCGGTGACGGTGATCTGCGGGTAGTCTCTGCTTATCTTCATTTTCTTTTTCCTCGCTGCCTCAATTATATAATAAGTCGGCCGCTTTGGTGAATCCCTGAGCCGGGCAAAACAAAGGCCCGCATGGCGGGCTCTTGTATCATCTAGTTTTCGCTGGCTTCCTTCATCAGGGCGCAGATGCGGTTGGAGAAGTCGACCGGGTCTTCAATGCTGAAGCCCTCGATCAGTAACGCCTGCTGGTAAAGCAGATCGGCGTATTCGCTGACCTTGCCGGGGTCCTTCTCGTGGACCTTCTGCAGCACCTTGAAGATGTCGTGGTCAGGGTTGATCTCCAGGATCTTGGTCGCCTTCATGGCCTGAGAGGCATCAGGCATCTTGGACAGGTATTTCTCCATGTCCAGGGAAATGCCGTCGCTGTCAGCGACCAGGCAGACCGGATGGCTCTTGAGCCGACCGGAGATCCTGACTTCCTTGACCTTGTCCTTCAGGGCTTCGCCCATGTCCTTGAGCATCGCCTCATTGGCCTTGACCAGTTCTTCCCTGGCGCTCTTCTCTTCTTCGCTTTCCACTTCACTGTCAGCCTGCTGAGCGTTCAGGAAGTTCTTGCCGTCGTATTCGCGCATCATCATGATCACGAATTCATCGATGTCATCGGTCATGAACAGCACTTCATAGCCCTTATCCAGCAGCTTTTCGATCTGCGGAAGCTTTCTGATCTGCTCGACGGAAGCGCCGGTAGCGTAATAGATGTCCTTCTGATCTTCCTTCATCCGCTCCTTGTATTCCTTCAGAGTGACGTATCTGTCATCATGGGATGAATAGAACAGCAGCAGGTCCTGCAGTTCGTCCTTGTGCATGCCGTAGTCCTGATAGCAGCCGTATTTCAGGGAGTAGCCGAAGTTCTTGTAGAATTTCTCGTACTTCTCGCGGTCCTTGACCAGCATGTTGACCAGAGCGCTCTTTACTCTCTTGGTGATCGACTTGCCCAGTTCCTGAAGCTGGCTGTCCTTCTGAAGCATCTCTCTCGAGATGTTCAGCGACACGTCATCGGAATCGACCAGACCCTTGACGAAATGGAAGTAGTCCGGCAGAAGCTCCTTGCAGCGGTCCATGATGAACACACCCTTGCTGTAGAGCTGCAGGCCGGCCTCATAGTCGCGGGAATAGTAGTTGTAGGGGATACGGGAAGGAATGTACAGCAATGCCTTGTAGGAAACATTGCCTTCCAGCGCATAATGGATCACTTCCAGCGGATCTTCATAATCATAGAACTGAGACTTGTAGAAGCTGTTGTAGTCCTCGTCCTTGATATCCTTCTTATTGCGGCGCCATAAGGGCACCATGGTGTTGAGCGTCTTGAGGGTCTCAATGGTCTCATATTCACCTTCGCTGCCCTCCTTGGGGACTGATTTCTCGACCATCATCTGGATCGGATAGCGGATGTAATCGGAATACTTCTTGACCAGCTGTTCGATCGTGTACTTGTCGAGATACTCGGAATACTTCACCTCATCGGTATCTTCCCTGAGCTTCAGGGTGATCCTGGTACCCACGGACGGCTTGTCGCAGGGTTCGACAGTGTATCCCGACTGACCGTCGGAATGCCATCTGAAGGCGTCTTCATTGACCTTGCGGCTTTCCACGGTAATTGAATCAGCGACCATGAAGGCGCTGTAGAAGCCGACGCCGAACTGGCCGATGATGTCGACTTCCCGGCTGTTGGCCAGTTTCTCCCGGAATTCCGAAGTGCCGCTGTGGGCGATGGTGCCCAGGTTTTTCTCCAGTTCCTCAGCGTTCATGCCGATGCCGTTATCCTCAACTCTCAGCGTCCGGCTGTCGCGGTCAACGGCCAGCTGAATGGTCAGCGGGTTGGAACTGACATAGGCGCTGTCGGTCAGCGACAGGAAGTGCCGCTTGTCCAGGGCGTCGGAAGCATTGGAGATCAGTTCTCTTAGGAAGATCTCCCGGTTTGTATAAATGGAGTTGATCATCAGATCCAGAAGTTTCTTCGACTCGGTCTTAAACTGTTTCTTGCTCATCTTAACATCTCCTTTTAGCACTCTTAACTCTTGACTGCTAATACATAATACACCACATTCCGTCAGAATTCAACAGGCTGATGAAGATTAATCATCTGCCGGCAGACATTTGCGAATTCATCCCTTACCCGCTGCGGGGAAACGATGACGGCCTTTCCCTGGAAGGTGAATACCCAGCTGTAGAAAGTCGGGGAAAGGGCGGCGTTGACATTGCACAGAAAGCTGTCATTCTGCCTTTCCGTGACGATCATGTCGCTGCCGAACTGGTTGCTTACCTCTTCATAGAGATCGTTGCTGCACCTGAGAGTCACGTTGACCTTCTCCCCGTTGAACATCCGGAAAGTCTGATTCATGTAGGCGCTGACGTCAAATTCCCTGGTCTCATAGATCTCGTCCAGTTCCTCGATCTTCTCCATCTTGTCCAGCCGGAAATTGACCGGACTGCTGTACTTGATCTGCCAGCCGATCAGATAATAACGGTCGGACTCAACGACCAGATCATAGGGAAAGATGCGGTATTCGTGCCGGCGCTGGCGCTTTTCGCCGCTGACGGTATAGTCAAAGTAGCGGAAGGTAATCGCCCGGCGGTCGGCGATGGCCCTGATGACGGCGCTGACGTTGTAGTATATCTGTTCATTAAGGCTCTTGTTGTTTTCGTAATCGCCGCTTCTGATCAGCCGCCGGTCATAGCGGTTGGTCAGGGAAAGCAGCCTGTCCGTTATTTCCGCAGTCTTCTTTCTGGACAGGAAGCTGCTGGCTCTGATCAGATCGGTCAGCACGCGCAGTTCCGCCGTCTCCAGCAGATTGCCCGAGAAATAGTAGCCCTGACGGCCGGATTCGATGCTGTAGCCCATCTCGTTGAGTTCCCGGACATCGCTGTAGATGGTCTTCCGTTCCGCCTGAATGCCCTGAGCGTTCAGATGGGCAATGATCTCGTCGGTATTGATGCTGTGGTCCTCATTGGAGTTTTCCCTGAGGTAGTTGAGCACTTCCAGCAAGCGCTGCTTGTTTTTCATTCTTATCACCCCCTTGCATTATAACATCTATACCGTTTTTTTGGACAGTAAAAGCCCGGCATTCATCTAGAATGTAGGTGTCTGGAGGTACAACGCCATGAAGAAAACTGATTTATATCTCATCTCGGAAGGACTGCTCTTTCTGGCTCTGGGAAGCCATGTCAACGAAGACTGGCTCATCGCTGCCGCCGCCTTCACCCTGTCGGCCGGCCTGATGATCCTGCTCGCGCTGACCGGCAGGCGCCGCAAGAGCGACATAAGGGACATGCTGATCGTGTTTCTGGTCCAGCTGCTCATAACCCTTTCCACCTTCAGCATGCACACCTGTCTGCCCTGCCTGATGGTCGCTGTCAGCTCCGTTCTGCAGTTCAGCGCTCTCAAGACGCTGTCCAGAGGCAGCCGGAAAATGCTCTCGGTCCTTTCCTTAAGCGCCGCCGCACTGCTGTTTGTCATCGTGCTTCTGGCCCATATCTTCATCAGCGCTGCCTTCAACGTCCGTGAAGTGATGGCTGCTTCCTACCTGCCCATGGCCGCCATGTTATCCGTTCCGTACATTGGCATGCTGGCAGAAGGATTCAGCCTTCATGACCGCCGTCTGATGGTGTTTCACTGAAGCCCATTTTCCATACCTCCAAAGCAGAAGAGCCCGCATCGGGCTCTTCTGTCCTTTACGAAGCCAGAGAAAAAGTCCTGATCATCAGGACCTGTTTACAGACTTGGTGCTCGAGGACGGACTCGAACCGTCATGAGTTTTACCCCGGTGGATTTTGAGTCCACTGCGTCTACCGATTTCGCCACTCGAGCGCTTTTTTATTTTACAATAACGTGTCTGCTTTTTCAATCATTAATCCAGTTCAGGATCAGCTGGGCCAGATGGCCGGTGCAGTCGGTGATGTCCGGACTGATGTACCTGTCTCTGAACTGCTGCAGGCTGGCCATGTCGCTCTTCTCTTCGCTGATGGCCTCCAGCAGTTCATCAGCGTCAGCGCACTTGTAACCGGGCAGTTCATCGTAGGAGGTGTAGAAGTCGCGGTTATTGACATATTCATCCCGGTCATAGCACCAGAAATACATCGGCACGTTCATCAGCGACATCTCATAGACGATGGCGGAATAGTCGGTGATGACATAGTCAGCCACCGCTGCGAACTGCTGGGAACTGAATGAGCGGTCGGTTATGACTTTGTCGTTGTTCACCGTGGTCTTGGAAATGGGATGGAGCTTGACAATGAGGTTATAGCGGTCGTAATCCACCTTTTCGATCAGTTCGTCAAGCTTTCGGGAAAACTCCGTCTCATCCTTCCGGAAAGTCGGAACATAGAGGATGTTCTTCTTTTCCCTAAGCTGCGGATGGGCGGCGAAGATGCGCTGGCGCAGCTGCTGACGGTTTTCCTCGCTTCTCAGAGTATCGACCTTCGGCAGCGGACAGACGTGCATCCTGTCCAGGTCAACATTGAAGGCCTGGGCAAAGTAAGGCGCGCAGAATTCCGAGGAAGCCAGAACCTTGGTATAGCCTTCGTGCATGTGCATCGCTTTGGCGATCCGGTTGGAGGAGCCTTCCTTCTTGTCCAGGATCGAGAAGCCGAATTTCTTCAGGCAGCCCAGAGCGTGCCACATCTGCAGAACCTTCAGGCTCTTTCGGTGATGCAGGCAGCTGACGGCGATGCAGTAGGAGTCCAGCACTGCAACCTGGCTGGTGGCCAGATGCTTCATCTGCGTAAGCATGTGAAAGGCATATCTGATCTTGTTGCCGATGCCCCCGTCCAGAGTGCGGCACAGAAATACCGTCTCGATGGTGGGGTCTTCCTTCTTAAGTCTGTCTGCCAGCATGATGAAATCGCTGTTGACGAAATTGCTCTGACGGGAAAGGAAAACGACCTTATGCCTGACAGGCAGAAGCTTGAAGAACAGATAGATGAAATTCATCAGCCCTAGGGCTGTCTTGATAGCCACATTGATCATTCCGGCATCCCCGTCATACTTCCCACTTCATGACCGTCTTGAACGGATGGGAGATTGAGAAGTCAAAGGCCCTGTTCATGTCAGCGACCGATCTGACTTCGATGATGTTGGAGATGATGGTCTGCAGATAACGGCAGACATCCGGGTTGTTTTCCAACAGGTCGACGCTGTCGCGGAAGTTCTGATAGCTTGAGCGGCTGTTACCCAGAATGTTCAGGCCCTTTTCCAGCACCATGCGGGTATTAATGGGCACGGGGTCATTGGAAACGCCGATCAGATTGATGGTTCCCTGCGGATTGATGTGGTCGATGATCTGATTGATGACATTGCCGGCTCCCGGTCCGCCGACGCACTCAAAGGCGTGGTCGACCATCAGGTTTTCGGGAATGTCGCTGACCAGATGCTTCTCATCGACAAACGGGAAATAGCCCATTGAATCGTAATCCAGGCCAAACAGGACGACTCTGGTATCAGGATAGCGTTTCTTCAGGATGAGCGCGGTCACAAAGCCCATGTTTCCCGGTCCCCAGATGCCGATGGAATTGCGGCGGGGATGGGAGTCCTTTTCAAAGTGCTCGATGGCGTTGTAGATGCAGCTCATGATCTCGGAAAGAACCGCAACCTGCGGGTCAACGTTATGGAAGGGGATGACGTGCTTTCTTGACAGCACCACGACCTCCTGCATGAAGCCGTCGCAGGCTGATGAATGGAACTTGCTGGAGCGCAGATAGTTCTCCTTGATGATCGGATCTTCTTCGTAGGCCTCGTTCGGCAGCATTACGACCCTGGTGCCCTTTTCGTATTCGCCCCTGGGATCGTAGATGACCCGGCCTACGCCCTCGTGGATCAGTGCCATCGGCAGCTTCTTGGCCATGACCTGCTGCCCGCGGCTTCCGGTGTAGTAGCGCTTGTCAGCTTCGCACACGGAAAGATACTCGGGTCTGACGACCAGATCATTTTCGCCGATCACTTCGTCTATGATGTCGATGCGGAACTGCTTTACCGCATAAAGTCTATAACGCTGATTTAACATGGTTGTCCATCTCGGTGATGGCCGCTGCCATCTTCAGGTCAAATACGGTCGTGATCTTGATGTTGTAGCTTTCGCCCATGACGATGCCTACCGGTTCGTTCTTGAGGACGAAGATCTTGCAGGCGTCGGTAAGGATCTCCTTCTCCTGCTCGCTTAAGCTGTCATAGAGGTTCATGAGCTTGGTAATGCGGAAGCTCTGCGGCGTCTGGCCGTCATAAAGGTACTTGCGGTCGGGAATGTTGTCGATGACGCCGTCGCGGGCATCGATGATCGTGTCATAGGCCGGGATGACGGTGTCAACGCCGTCAAACTTTTCCAGAGCCGCGATGTTATCGTCGATGATCCGCTGGTTGACAAACGGCCTTACCGCATCGTGGGTAAGGATGAAGTCATCGTCGCTGAGCCCGAAGTTATCCCTGATGTAGCGGCAGCCGCTGATGATCGACTCGTTGCGGGTGCTGCCGCCGACGGTGACGTACAGGTTCGGATTCTCGCCGATGTGCTGTCTGATGATGTCTTTGGTATAGTCTATCCAGGCTTCCGGGCAGACGATGACGATCCTGTCTATCTTCTCGTTTATGACAAACTGCTCAATGGTATGAATGATGATCGGCTTTCCCTGCAGCATCATGTACTGCTTGGGCAGATCGTTGTTGCCGAATCTTGTGCCCTTGCCTCCGGCCAGTATTTCGCCATAAATCATGATTTCGTTCCTCCTCGCTTAGCGTTGTCAGTTATTTATTCATTCTTCGGGGATCAATCCCTATCTATTAAATTATAACCCAGAAGCGATCTGTTGACCACCATTCCCGGGTCTGAAGAAAGGAAAAGCACCATGGTCATGGTGCTTAACTGTCAGTTTTACTGTTCCCCCGCCGGCTCCTCAGAGATCCTGGTCATCTTGGCGACCAGCAGATAACGGGCGTTGGTCCACTCATATGAGCAGGTAACGAAGGAAATGATCTGATCTTCCTTGCTGACGACAGCGTCGCTCTTGAAGGTCGAGCGCCGGCGCAGTCCTTCAATGTAGTCCAGGAAGTCCTGGTCATCCTTCAGGTTGAAGCGGACGAATTCCTTGGCGCCGTTCTCGGTCGTCATTGACAGCATCTCCAGCAGGTAAGTGCCCTCCGGCGTATACAGATACAGCGTCTTGTGCTTCTCGTAATACTCCTGCGAAGAATAGTTCTTGAACTCCGCGAACATCAGGCCCTGCTTGTTGTGGTGGCCGTAGATGATGGTGTTCTTGTCGTTGAACGGATCGGGACAGCGGTAGTCGATGAACAGGGTTCCGCACTTGTTGTATTCGCCGGTGATCAGATGCCTCAGGTAATGGACGTTGTCGCTTCCCTGAACGATCGGGTAGTCAACGATGGTGCCGGGCAGGTTGATCCAGGCCTTGACATTTTTGTCGATGGACTGCAGGGCATCAAAGTCGATGCTGACCTTCTCGGCGTCGCCTGACGGTGCATCGGTGGGGTGGATCTGATCCTGAATATCCTTATAGGCCGTCTTGGCCTTGCTGTCTTCAATGATCGTGGAAACGGTCAGATATGCGCCAATGACAAAGGTGCAGAAAAAGAACACAAACAGACCGGACTGAATCACTCTCTGAGCATTAAGCTTCTTCTTTGCCATGTTCTTGCCTCACTTTCTAACAAACACGCTATTTAATATTTTACCTGATTTATCGGTTTTTGCAAACGGAGTTCTGCCGTTACTGCTCTCTGCGGTGCCAGTCGTAGGCGATCCGCGGGGAACCGTCGAGCAGGTAGATGATCCCGCATCGGCGGAATCCGTTGGCTTCCAGAACTCTCTGCATCGGGATGTTGTCCTGATGGGTGTCGGCGCGCAGGTAGTCCATTGCGCTCTTGCAGTAGTCAAAGCAGGCCTTTCCCACGCCCCTGATGCAGCCGTTGGAGCCCAGGCGGTGAATGGTGCCGTAAGGCTGATCGCTGTGCCAGCTGCCGCCTTCCACATGGCTGTAGGTCGGATCCTGGCCGATGAT
>JAGAFL010000045.1:0-13036 GCA_017612595.1 Erysipelotrichaceae bacterium
AGACTCTCGGCGAACAGATCGGCGTGGAAGTATTCACGCTGGGGCCGAAAACTCCGGCTGTTGATACCGTCAAGGCCGGCATGAACTATGCGGCGCAGAACGGCTACGATACCGTACTGATCGATACGGCCGGCCGTCTGCACATCGATAAGGAACTGATGAATGAACTCTCCGTTCTCAAGAAGAAGTTCAAGCCGGAAGAGATCCTGCTGACAGTCGATGCCCTGACCGGTCAGGATATCGTCAATGTCGCCAAGAGCTTTGACGATCTGCTGAACATCACCGGTCTGATCGTCACCAAGTTTGACTCCGATGCCAGAGGCGGTGGCGTGCTCTCCGTCAGGGCGGTCACCGATGTTCCGGTCAAGTTTGTCGGTACCGGTGAGAAGATCGATGACATCGATGTCTTCTACCCCGACCGCATGGCTTCCCGCATCCTGGGCATGGGCGACCTCGACACTCTCATTGAAAAGGCCGCCAGCCAGCTGGATGAGGAAGCAGCCACCCGGGCGATGACCAATCTGATGAACGGCACCTTCTCGCTGGATGACATGCTGGTTCAGATGCGCCAGATGAAGAAGCTTGGTCCGTTAAGCGGCATCCTGAAGATGATGCCGGGCATGAATCAGGTGGCTTCCATGGTGGAAAGCCAGGATACCGAAGGAGCCATGAAGACCTTTGAAGCCATCATCTGTTCGATGACCCCATACGAAAGAAGGCATCCGGAAGAACTGCGCAGTTCGCACAAGAACCGGATAGCCAAGGGCTCCGGCACTTCCGTATCGGATGTCAACCGGCTGATCAACTCCTTTGACCGCACCCGCAAGATGATGGCGCAGATGGGTCTGGGCAAGTACCGCCGATTCTAGAAAAAAATCAGTCTGTTAAGTAAAAATGCTTGACAGGCCTGAAATGACAGGGTAATATACTAAAGGAAAATTAAAGAGGTATATTTATGGTTAAGTTACGTTTAAAGAGAATGGGCGCCAAGAAGGCTCCGTCATACCGCATCGTCGCAGCTGATTCCAGAGCTCCGAGAGACGGCCGTTTCATTGAGATCGTCGGTTTCTACAACCCGCGCACTAATCCAGCTGAAATCAAGATTGATGAAGAGAAGGCCCTGAAGTGGCTCGCCGCCGGCGCTCAGCCGTCCGACACTGTCCGCTCCCTTCTGTCCAAGCAGGGAATCATGAAGAAGTTTCATGAGTCAAAGTAATTGATTAAGATGATTGACTACGAAAAGACCTTACTGGATTTAGTAAAACCAATGGTTGATGAACCGGAGAACATCCGCGTTCAGACGATGGAAAGCGTCAATGAGAACGAGGTTCTGCTTTATGTCTATGCATCCAGCGTTGACATCGCCAGACTGATTGGCAGACAGGGCGCAATGGCCAGCAGCATCCGGCAGATGATGTCCGTATGCTCCTGCCTGGATAACAAGAAGATAACGATAAAGTTTGAATCATACTAGGATGCTTGATGCATCCTTTTTTGGAGACAGTCTATGGAATTTGTGAAGATTGGCATCATAGTTAACACCTTCGGCATCAGAGGGGAACTGAAGATCAGACCGCTGACCGACTTCACCGAGAAGCGCTTCAAGCCTGAGCAGCAGCTCTACATCTGCCGTCAGGAGAAGTTTGAACCGGTGGTGGTCAAGAGTTTTCGCATGCACAAGGGTTTTGCCCTGGTGCTGTTCCACAACCTGGAGAACATCAATCTGGTCGAAAAGTACAAGGACTGCGAGATCTTCATTGCCAAGGACGAAGTCCATAAGCTGAACAAGGGAGAGTATTACTACTTCGAACTGAAGGGCTGTTCCGTCTATTCCGACAACCAGTTCATCGGCACCGTCTCGGGAGTCGACAGCGGCTATCAGACCATCCTGCGCGTCGGCAATGACGAGGGCCGGCAGGTGCTGATCCCCTACGTCGATGCCTTCATCAAGAATGTCAGCATCGAAAACAAGCGCATTGACGTCAATGTCATTGAGGGCATGTTATGAAGATAACCATTCTGACCATCTTCCCGGAGATGTTTGAGGGCTTCCTAAACACCTCCATCATCAAGAAAGCCAGACTGAAGAACCTCATTGACATCGAAGTAGTCGATTTCCGGGCTTATTCCCGGGATAATTCGCACAGGGTAGATGACTATCCGTATGGCGGAGGAGCAGGAATGGTACTGATGTGCCAGCCGGTCCTGGATGCCCTTAAGGAACATTCCTCCCAGGATTCCTACGTTCTGCTGACTTCCCCGGCCGGAAGAGTCTTCAATCAGCAGATGGCTCATGAGCTGATGGAAAAGCAGGACATCGTGATCATCTGCGGTCATTATGAAGGTTATGACGCCCGCATCTACGATTATGCCGATCAGCAGGTATCGATCGGTGACTATGTCCTGACCGGCGGAGAACTGCCGGCCATGGTCATCACCGATACGCTGACCAGGCTGGTCGACGGCGTCATCGCTGCCGAGTCACTGGTCGATGAGTCCTTTGAGACCGGCTTACTGGAGTACAACCAGTACACCCGGCCGGAAGTATATGACGGCAAGAGAGTACCGGAAGTGCTGTTAAGCGGCCATCACGAAAACATCCGCCGATACCGTCTTTACGAAAGCCTGAAGCTCACCTATCTCAACCGCCCCGACCTGCTGGCCAGCCGTCCGCTGACGGATGAGGAAGTGGATCTGCTGGAGAAGATCAGGTGGGAAGTTGAGGAAGAAAACAACGCTCAGGAAGGCTGATCGGAGGCGGAAATTACCTGTTGATTATTGATTTTTACTGTGATAAGATAATTAAGCGTTAGCTGAGATAGTTCCGCTGGCCGAAGGTACATGAACTATTGAATACATGCATGGAAAAGGAGAAAGTTATGAATTTGAATCTGGTTAAGGAAATTACCAAGGCACAGATGAAGAACGACATCCCCTACTTCGAACCTGGCTGCACCGTAAAGGTACATGTCAAGATCAAGGAAGGCGACAAGACCCGTATTCAGGTATTTGAAGGCGTCGTCGTCGCCATCAATGGTTCAGGCATCGCCGAAACCTTCACTGTCAGAAAGATGAGCAGTGGCGTAGGCGTTGAAAGAACATTCCCAGTTCATTCACCAATCATTGATAAGATTGAAGTTGTTCGTTTTGGTAAGGTCAGAAGAGCCAAGCTCTACTACTTACGCGGCCGTTCTGGTAAAGCAAGCAGAATTGTTGAAAAACGCAGATAAAAAACTGGGCAACCAGTTTTTTGTTTAAGGAGAGGAAATTTGGAAAAGCTGAAAATCAGGATCGCCGATTTCTTCGGCACCATCATCCTGTGGCTGATGATGGCCCTGGATGACATCATTGATCTGGCAGTGACCGCCGTAGTGACCATACTGGTCTGCTTTGTGCTCACCAACTTTTTCTTCATGCCGGTCCGCGTTGACGGTACCAGCATGTACCCGACCATTGAAAACAAGTCGGTAGGCTTTTCCAGCATCATCACCCGCCGGGTAAAGGAAATAGAGCGCTTCGACATCGTGATCATCCGGATCAACGACCAGAAAGAGAATCTGGTCAAGAGAGTGGTAGGTCTTCCCGGAGAGACCATCTGGTATGTCAATGACACCCTGTACGTCAACGGCACGCCGGTCAGCGAGGACTTCTTCGACGCCGTCTATGTCCAGCAGCAGAAGAACAAGTGGAACCGTGAGGACTTCACGGCCAACACCGATGTCATCACCCTGGGTGAGGACGAGTACTACTGCCTGGGCGATAACCGCATCGTTTCGATCGATTCGCGCAGCTACGGGCCCTTCAAGGCCGATCAGATCATGGCCAAGGGAATCTTCGTGCTCTGGCCGTTTGATCATCTGGGTTCCCCGGAAAACTGATTACTGTTCTGAAAGTGACTCCGCTGTCATCTGACGGTGGAGTTTTCTTATGGGCATTAATCCCGGCGTGACAATATGATAATATATATTGTAAGAGGAAACACACATGAAACTGCAGGTCCTGGTTGATAACAACACCTATATTGACATGTACTATCTGGGCGAACCGGCGCTGTCCTTTTATCTGGAAGACGGAAAGGACCGGATCCTGTTTGACACCGGTTATTCCGATGCCTTCATGCTCAATGCCCGCAAGCAGGCCATTGAACTGAAGACGGTCAACAAGGTCGTGCTCTCGCATGGCCATAATGACCATACCGGCGGTCTGACCCATCTGCTGAAGCTCAACCGCTGGCTGACCGTCATCGGCCATCCTGACTGCTTTCTGTACCGTCAGGATGACGCCGGTCTGACCATTTCCTCGCCGCTCAGTCTGATGGACCTGGAAGAAAGGTGCACGCTGCAGCTCAGCCGGGATCCGGTTGAGGTCAGCGAACATCTGATCTTTCTGGGAGAAATACCCCAGTATCTGGACTTCGAATCCCGCTACCGCATCGGCAAGTCAATGATCAGAAGCCGGCTGGAAGACGACTACATCTATGATGATTCCGCCCTGGTCCATAGGGGGAAGGACGGTCTGTTCGTGATCACCGGCTGTTCCCATTCCGGCATCTGCAACATCATCGAACATGCCAAGAAGGTCTGCCGCGATGAGCGGATCACCGGTGTGATCGGCGGATTCCATCTGTTTGAAAACGATGAGCGGCTGCAAAGAACGATCGAGTATCTGCAGCAGCATAGCATCCCGCTGCTTTATCCCTGCCACTGCGTATCCCTGAAGGCCAAGATCGAGATGGGCAAAAAGCTGGACATTCAGGAAGTCGGTGTCGGCCTGCAGCTGACAATTGAATAGTCGTTAATTAATGTGAAAGGAGGAGAGGACAATGACGGAAAACAAGACCAACATTAACTGGTTCCCCGGGCACATGGCCAAGGCCAGACGGGAAATGAGCGAAAACATCAAGAACGTTGACCTGGTGATCGAGATCCGGGACGGCCGCATCGTCGCCTCTTCCGAAAACCCGATGCTCAGGGAGATCGCCGCCAATAAGCCGCGGCTGATCGTCATATCCAAGAAGGACAAGGCGGAAGACGAGGTTACCGCTGCCTGGATCGACTGGTTCCGTGACAGGGGCCACGAGGCCATCGCCCTGAACCTGGTCGCTGACAGATCCATCAGCAAGAAGATCTCGGAAGCCTGTCTGAAGATCATGGCTGACAAGATCGCCAGGTACAAGGCCAGAGGCATGAAGCACGTGGAGATCAAGGCCATGGTCGTGGGCATTCCCAATGTCGGAAAGAGTACGCTGATAAACTCGGTGGCCCAGAAGAAGGCTGCCAAGACGGCAGACAGGCCGGGAGTCACCAGAAGCCTGCAGTGGATCAAGATCAGCCAGGACGTTGCCCTGCTGGATACCCCGGGTGTCCTGTGGCCGAAATTCGACGACGAGAAGACCGCCTTCAACCTGGCCATTACCGGGGCTATCAACGACAATATCCTGCCGATTGAAGACGTCGTCCGCTATGCGGTCAGTGAATTATTGAAGAACCATCCGGAAAAGCTGGCGCAGCGCTACGGCATTGAGACTGAAGGCGACGCCCTCAGCGTCATTGACCGGATCGGCGAAGCCCGTGGCTGCCTGCTGGCGGAGGGTGGCTATGACTACAAGCGCATCTATGCGCTGATTCTTAAGGACATCCGCGACGGCAATCTCGGCGGCATTTCCTGGGAGAAACCCGATGCAGACGAGTAACGAATACGAAAGGGAATACTGGGGTAAAGGACAGCTGGTCGTCGGCATAGATGAGGCCGGACGCGGTCCGCTGGCCGGCCCGCTGGTAGTCGCCGGCGTTGTCTTTCCGGCCGGCTATCAGTCCGAAGAGATCTATGACTCCAAGAAACTGACGGAAAGAAAAAGGGAAGAACTGTTTCCCCGCATCGTTGAGGATGCCCTGTTCTACGACATCGAGATCGTCGATGAAAAAACCATCGACGAGCTGAACATTCTGGAAGCCACCCGGCAGGCGATGAGCCGCATTGCCCTGATGGCGCCCTGCCAGATCGTTCTGACCGATGCCATGAAGCTGTACATTGACAAGCCGACCATCGACATCGTCAAGGGTGACCAGAAGTCAGTGTCCATTGCGGCTGGTTCGATCCTGGCCAAGGTGACCAGAGACCACATCATGTACCGGCTGGACGAACTCTACCCACAATACGGGTTCAGAAACAACAAGGGCTATCCCACCAAGGACCACCTGGAAGCCCTGGAAAAGTACGGCGTGCTGGACATTCACCGCCGTTCCTACCGGCCGGTCATGGAAGCCCTTCAGGGCAGGCTGTTTTAGGAAAATGCCGATCTTCTGCCAATTATCGGGCAGGAGATTTTCTTTATGCGCAATGAACTGATCAGGCTGGCCATCCAGCATAACGGTGAATACGGAGCTTTGAAAAGGGCTCTGGAGAATCACGAGAAACCGGATCCCACAATCAGGGTACAGCGGGCGCTGACCATCCTGGATGAGGATTATCCGGCTAAGCTCCGCGATCTTAAATGCCCGCCCTACGTGCTTTTCTACATCGGTAACCGGGAACTTCTGAAGACTGAGTGCCTGTCAATCGTCGGCACCAGAAACCCGACCTACTACGGCATTCACGCTACCCAACAGCTGGTGGATGCTCTGAAGGGACGCTATACGCTGATCTCCGGCATGGCCAGGGGCATTGACACCATCGTCCACCGCAGCGCCGAAAAAACGATCGGCATTCTGGGAAACGGCCTTAATTACGACTATCCGGCGGAAAACCGCAGCCTGTACCGGTACATGCGTGAAAAGCAGCTTCTGATCAGCGAATATCCGCTGGACAGTCCGCCGCGGCGTTATCATTTTCCCTTCCGCAACCGGCTGATCGCCGCCCTTGCCGATGATACCGTAGTCATGCAGGCCGGCCGGAAATCGGGATCGTTGCTGACGGCGGCGGAAGCGATAAAGCTGAACCGGCGTGTCCATGCGCTGGTTTATCCCTATGACGACGCCAGCGGTCAGGGCTGCAATGAACTGATCGCCTCCGGGGCTCTGATGCTTTCAGACGGCAGCTTCCGGCGGCTGAGGGAGGAAAACCAGAGTGTTGACAAATAAAGGATAAATGGTAAAGAATATATCACAGGTGGATTAGAACTATGGATAAAATCAAGAACTTAGTAATTGTAGAATCGCCGAGCAAGGCAAGTACGATTGAAAAATATCTGGGCAAGGACTACGAAGTTGTCGCTTCCAAGGGCCACATCAACGATCTGGCTACCAGCGGCAGGGGACATCTGGGAATTGATGTCGAGAATGACTTTGCCCCGACATACGTGGTTTCCCCGGCCAAGAAGAGCATCGTCAAGCAGCTGAAGGAAGAGGTCAGGAAGGCCGATAACGTCTTACTGGCAACCGACCCGGATAGGGAAGGTGAAGCCATCGCCTATCATCTGGCCAATACTCTCAACATCCCACTGGATCAGGATAACCGCATCGTCTTCCACGAGGTCACCAAGCCGGCCGTTCAGAAGGCCATCAGCGAACCGCGTCAGGTCGACATGGACCTGGTTGACTCCCAGGAGACCAGAAGGATGCTGGACAGGATCATCGGCTTCAAGCTTTCCACCCTGCTGAATTCCAAGATCAAGTCCAAGTCCGCCGGCCGCGTGCAGTCAGTGGCTCTGAAGCTGATCGTCGACCGGGAAAAGGAGATCGCCGCTTTCGTGCCGGAAGAATACTGGACCATCACTGCCGACTTCCGGAAACAGAAGCAGGACTTTGAGGCTCAGCTGACCAAAATTGACGGTCAGAAGGCGGAGATCGCTGATGAAACCCAGGCCCTGAAGATCAGGGACGAGTGCTCCCGCAATGAATTCACCGTCGGCGAGGTGCTTGAGGAAGTCAAGCACCGCAAGCCCAGGCTTCCCTACATCACCTCCACCCTGCAGCAGGACGCCGCCAACAAGCTCAACTTCACTTCCAAGAAGACCATGAGCATCGCTCAGAAACTGTACGAAGGCGTCAACATCGGCTCCACCACCACCGGTCTGATCACCTACATGCGTACCGACGCTGCCCGTCTGTCGCCGGTTTTCATGGCGCAGGCACGTGATTTCATCAGGGATAATTACGGTGAGAAGTACTGCGGTTACTTCCATCAGAAAGTCGACAAGAACGCTCAGGACGCCCACGAGGCCATCCGTCCGACCAATGTCGAGAATACCCCCGAAAAGATCGCTTCCCATCTGACCAACGATGAGCTGAAGCTCTATAAGATGATCTATTACCGGACGCTGGCCTGCATGATGGCTGACGCGCTGTTCAACTCCAAGACCGTACGTCTGGACTGCCTGAACTATGAGTTTACCGCCAGCGGCAGAACGCTGATTTTCGACGGCTATCTGAAGGTCTACAAGGACTATGAGAGTTCTGAGGACAAGGATCTGCCTCTGCTGGTCGTCGATGAAAAGCTGACGGCAGAAAAGGTCGAAGCCAAACAGCACTTTACCGAACCGCCCTTACGCTATTCGGAAGCCCGGCTGATCAAGGCGATGGAGGAAAACGGCATCGGCCGTCCTTCCACCTACGCCACCATCATCGATACCATCATCAAGAGAGAATACGTCACCCTCGTCAAGAGCAACGAAGGTTCCCGGATCAGGGTCTTTGTGCCCACTGAGCAGGGTGTGCTGACCACCGAGAAGCTGGACGAATACTTCAGCTCGATCATCAATGTCAAGTACACTTCCGACATGGAAAAGCAGCTCGACGACATTGCCGATGGCAAGCTGGCCAAGCTGGACTCCCTCAACCGGTTCTACGATCCCTTCATGCAGCTGGTCGACAACGCCAGGGAGAACATGGAAAAGATCGCCCCCGTCAAGGTGGGCAGACTGTGCCCTCAGTGCGGCAGCGAACTGGTAGAGCGCAAGAGCAGATACGGCGTCTTCATCGCCTGTTCCAATTACCCCAAGTGCAGATATCATGAGGACAAGGAGAGCGATGATGAGCCTCAGGAGAAGAAGGACTACGGAACCTGTCCTCAGTGCGGCAGTCCGCTGGTGGAAAAGCGGGGCAAGTACGGCAAGTTCATCGCCTGCTCCAACTATCCCTCCTGCAAGTACATCCAGAAGAAGGAAAAGGAAAAGCCGGAAGAGACCGGCGAACTTTGTCCGGAATGCGGATCGCCGCTGGTCAAGCGCAAGAGCCGCTACGGCAAGGACTTCATCGGCTGTTCCAACTATCCCAAGTGCCGCTACATCAAGTCATCCGCCCGCGTAAAGGTGGTAAAGAAGAAGGATGAATAAGACCGTCAATGTCATCGGTGCCGGCCTGGCCGGCAGCGAAGCCGCCTGGCAGCTCAGCCGCCGGGGTTTCAAAGTAAGATTATACGAACAGCGCCCGGTTTCTTCGACCGGAGCGCATCACACTGACCAGTTCGCCGAACTGGTCTGTTCTAATTCCCTGCGTTCCAACGCGACTACCAATGCGGTCGGGCTTCTGAAGCAGGAAATGCGGCTTCTGGATTCCCTGATCATGAAGATGGCTGACCGCAATGCCCTGCCGGCCGGTTCGGCGCTGGCGGTTGACCGGCAGAACTTTGCCCGTGACGTTACCGAATTTCTGAAGAGCGATCCCAATGTGGAAGTCGTCAATGAAGAGGTAAAGCAGATTCCGGAAGGACCGACGATCATCGCCACCGGACCGCTAACTTCGGATTCTCTGGCCAGAGCCATCGGTGATTACTTCCAGCTGGACAGCCTCTACTTCTTTGATGCGGCTGCCCCGATCGTGACCAAGGAAAGCATCAACATGGACGTAGCCTACTACAAGAGCCGCTATGACAAGGGCGATGCCGACTACATCAACTGCCCCTTCACCAGGGAACAGTTTGACGTCTTCTACAATGAACTGATAAACGCCGAGACCGCTGAAGTCCATGGGGTCGATAAGGAGATCTACTTCGAGGGCTGCATGCCCATCGAGGTCATGGCCAAGCGCGGTCCCCAGACCCTGACCTTCGGACCGCTGAAGCCGGTCGGCTTAGGAAGAGAAGGGGAAAGGCCGTACGCCGTCGTCCAGCTGCGGCAGGACAACGCCGTCGATACCCTCTACAACATCGTCGGTTTCCAGACTCACCTCAAGTGGGGCGAGCAGAAGCGCGTCTTCTCTCTGATCCCCGGTCTGGAGAACTGCGAGATCGTCCGCTACGGGGTCATGCACCGCAACACCTATCTGAAGTCGCCGCTGATTCTGAAGCCGACCTATCAGACGATAAAGAGAGATGACCTCTTCTTCGCCGGTCAGATGACCGGGGTGGAAGGCTATATCGAATCTGCCGCCAGCGGTCTGCTGGCCGGCCACAACATGGCTCTGTATCTGGAAGGCAGACAACCGCTGGTGCTGCCGCCGACCACGATGATGGGAGCCATGGCCAACTACATAACCCATGCCGGCGAGAACTTCCAGCCGATGAACGCCAACTTCGGAATCTTTACGCTGGAAGGCTTCGTCCGCAAGCAGGACCGCAAGGAGGCTTACAGCGCCCAGGCCCTGCCGATCATTGAGAAATACCGTCAGGAGTGGTAAGCGTGGAAGAGATCCTTCAGCACTTTCTCGACTACATAGTCAACGTCAACAGCGGCTCTGAGCAGACGCGCAATGCCTACGGGCGCGATCTTCAGCGCTATCTTTCCTATCTCAGACAGGAAGGCATTACATCATATGGCGATGCCGACAGAACCGTTGTGCTGGGATATCTGAATTACCTGCGGACTGACAAACAGTTTTCCGAGATATCCAACCGTTCGCTGGCCCGCTCGTTAAGCGCCCTAAGGAGCTTTTACCGCTATCTCAACGAGATGAACATTGCCTCAGGCAATCCCTTTACCGCCGTAAAGATCCCGGTGGAAAAGAACAAGCTGCCGGATTATCTGTTTGAAGATGAAGTCGACACGCTGCTGGACTGCTTTGACCTGAACGATGACATGGGTTACCGCAACCGGACGATCTTTGAGACCATGTACGGCTGCGGGCTGCGTCTTTCCGAAGCCTGCAATCTGAAGATCGGCGACATCGACTTTTCCAACCGGATGTTACGGATCACCGGAAAGGGAAACAAGCAGAGGATCGTTCCCTTCTATGACCTGATCGGCCGGCTGCTGAAAAACTACATCAGCGTGATCAGACCGAAATACATGAAGCAGGATCATGATTACGTCTTCATCAACCGGAACGGAAAGAAGATAACCCCCCGGGGCGTGCAGTATCTGCTGGAGAAGACGGTGCTGGACAATAATCTGCCCATGCGTGTCCATCCCCATACCCTGCGGCATTCCTTTGCGACTCATCTGCTGGACAAGGGAGCGGACATCAGGATCGTGCAGGAACTGCTCGGTCATGCCAATCTTTCCACCACCCAGATCTATACGCACATCACTTCCGAACATCTGCGGGAAAGCTACGACAAGGCATTTGAAAACCGTCAGTAAGCCCGGCATTCTGATCCATCATCAGGGAAACACACCGATCGGCAGCGTCCAGCTGCCGGTTTTTCATTGCGCTGTCAGTATGCTATACTGAAATAAAGAAGACATGGATAATCTACAGGAGATAAAAATATGAAGATCTTGTTTGTCACCAGTGAATGTGCGCCTTTTTCCAAGTCCGGCGGCCTGGCCGATGTGGCCTTTTCCCTGCCTCCGGCCCTGAAGAGGGAAGGCCAGGAAATTGAGATTATTACTCCCTATTATAAGTGCGTGAAGGACCGCTTCGCCGATCAGATCAAGCCGGTTACCAGTCTGACGGTAACCCTCGGCAGCGCCACGCTGTACTGCGGCCTGCTCAAGGGTGAGCTGAACGGTGTTCCGGTATGGTTCATCGACAACGAAGACCTCTTTAACCGCGATAAGCTGTACGGCTATGACGATGACAAGTTCCGCTTCGCCTGGTTCTCCAAGGCCGTCATCGATGTCCTGCGTCTGCTGGATTTCATTCCCGACATCCTGCACTGCAACGACTGGGAGAGCGCCCTGGCAATCATCTATCTGCGCGATCACCAGACCGTCTATACCGATTACCGCAACGTCAGAACGGTCTATACCATTCATAACATCGCCTATCAGGGCCAGTACGGCGCCGATCAGCTGACCACCACCTTTGCTCTGGATCCCGGCTGGTATGCCGGCGGACTGGGCTATGAATACGAGGGCAGATCCGACGTCAACCTGATGAAGGGCGCCATGCTGATGAGCGATGCCGTTTCCACGGTTTCCCCCACCTATGCCCGTGAACTCCATAATCCGAAGTTCGGAAAGGGACTGCAGGGTGTCGCCGACATGGTCGAGGACAAGATGTACGGCATCATCAACGGCATTGACCCCGACCACTACGATCCCTCAAAGGACAAGAGACTGCCGGCCAACTTCTCTCTGGAAGACATGGAAGGCAAGAGAAAATGCAAGGAGTATCTGCAGGAACAGTTCGGTCTGCGCCAGGAAGACCACTGGCCGCTGTTTGCGGTGGTCGCCCGTCTGGTAGCTCAGAAGGGCGTCGATCTGATCAGGGAACTGCTGCCGGAGCTGATGAAGAAGGGCATTCAGCTGATCATCTTCGGTCAGGGGGAGAAACGGTATACCGATTTCTTCCGCGAATGCACGCAGCGCTATCAGGGTCAGCTGGGCTTCTCCGATGACTATTCGGAAGAGATGGCGGCCAAGGTGTTCGCCGGCGCCGACCTGTATCTGATGCCTTCCGAATTTGAACCCTGCGGGCTTTCCCAGATGATGGCTATGCGCTACGGCACCGTGCCGGTCGTTCATGAGACCGGCGGTCTGAAGGATACCGTAAGACCGTATTCCGACTTTGACGGCATCGGCGACGGCTTCTCCTTCAGCGACTACAATGCCAAGGCGCTGATGCTGGCGATCGATGAGGCCATCAAGCTCTACTTTGCCGACCGCAAGACCTTCAAGAAGCTCAGAGAGCGCTGCATGAAGAAGGACTTCTCCTGGGACAAGTCAGCTCAGACCTACATCAAGATGTATTCCGACATCGCTTCCAGCCAGCATGAC